>JAUXCH010000563.1 GCA_030618975.1 Planctomycetia bacterium | reverse complement strand
TGAACGCCACGCCGCGCTGCGTGAACGTGGGCACCGTGGCCTGCTCCATCGCCACGGCGGGAAGACGGTACACGCCGGAGTTCGCGCAGCCCGCGCCGTGCGTCCCGTTGCCGGCCGTGCCCATCGCGCGACCGACGAGACCCGTGAAGGTGCCGTCCCGCTTCCCCACGAGGGTCATCTCCTGGATGGAGTCGGGCCGGTTGCCGCCGACCAGGTGCTCGAGACGACGGTCGAGCATGGCGCGCACCGGGCGCTTCAGGCGCTTCGCGAACTCCGCCGCTTCGACGTCCCACGACTGGACGCCGAACTTGGCGCCGAAGCCGCCGCCCATGTGGGGCGTGAGCACGCGGACCTGACCGGACTTCACGCCGAGGGCACGACCGAGTCCCTGCACGCTCGTCGTGGACTGGGTGCTCGCCCAGACCGTGGCCGTCCCGTCGGACTCCAGGCGCGACACGGTCCCGTGAGGTTCCAGGGCGGAGTGCGTCTGGACCTGGGTCCGCCACGTGCCGGAGGCCTTCACCTCCGCCTCGGCGACGGCCTGCCTGGCCAGGTCGGGCTTGCGGCTCGCCTTCGTCTGCCAGCGGATCCGCCCACGCGGGGAGGGATCCACCTGCGGCGCGCCCTCCTGCATGGCGCCCTCGGTGGTCACCACGTGCGGAAGGGGCTGGTACTCCACCCGGACGAGGGCCAGCGCGTCGTCGACGGCCTGCGCGGTCTCGCCGCAGACCGCGGCCACGATCTGGCCCGCGTAGGTGACCCGCAGGCCCTCGTGCTTGCGTACGCCCAGCACGCCGGGCAGGGCCTCGGCCGCCGCAAGGTCCACGGACCGGACCTCGGCGTGCGCGTGCGGCGACGTCACGAAGCCGGCCCAGGCCATGCCCTCGGGCCGCACGTCCATCGTGAACTTCGCCGTGCCCGTGACCTTCGCAGAACCGTCGACGCGCTGCACGTCCGTGCCCACCCAGGTCAGCTCCGCGTCGAGGCCCCACGGCTCGCAGTCGGCGTCGTGGATCTCGACCTCGATGTCCTTCTCCGCGCCCTCCATCCCCGCGCGGAAGGTGACCTTGCGTCCCATCAGACCTCCTTCGCCGCGCGCAGCGCGGCCTGCACGACGTGCGGGTAGGTGCCGCACCGGCAGAGGTTGCCGGCACAGGCCTCGCGCACCTCGGCGGCCTCGAGATCCTGCCCGTGGGTCTTCACCGCCCACGCGACGGACATCACCATTCCCGGGGTGCAGAAGCCGCACTGCACGGCGTCCTCGACGACGAAGGCCGCCTGCACGGGGTGCATCGCGTCGGGCGAGCCGAGCCCCTCGACCGTCGTGACCTCGCGGCCTTCGGCCTCGACGGCGAGGACGCTGCACGCCGGAACGGGCTCGCCGTCGAGCCAGACGGTGCACGCGCCGCACTGGGCCCGGTCGCACGCGGGCTTGGTCCCGGTCAGTCCGACGGACGCGTCGCGGAGCACCTCGAGCAGCGTCTGGCGGGGTTCGGCGGTGAGCGTTCGTTCCTTCCCGTTCAGGACCAGGGAGAAGCGCGAAGGCCCGGGCCCCGTTCGGCGGACGCGCCCGTCGGCGTCTTCGGCGAGGGCTTCGAACGGCCGGAGCAGCGCCCCGGCTGCGGCCGCGGCGCCGGCCCCCTGCATGAGGCTTCGACGCGTGAGCCGGGCCCGGGCGGGTCGCTTCGGATCGGACATGGTCGCCTCCGGAGAAGACGGCGGACCGTACCGATGGACCCAGCACCGGTCAACGCCAGGGCGTTGGCCCCGGCTTGGAAGGTGTGAAGGAACGGGGGCAGCCCCGCATCGATTCCCGCACACCCTCCTTGGAGCGTTCGAGCGGGCCTACGGGCTGTCGAGCGGGACGTGCAGCCGGGCGCCCGGGGATTCGGCGAGCAGGAGCGCGGGGCGGCGCCACACGCCGGTCGGCGTCGCGACCTCGACGAGCCAGCGCCCCGTGGGAAGCCGCCCCTCGAAGACGCCGCTGGGTTCGACCCGCAGCTCGAAGCCGTCGCCCAGGACGGCCTCCCCGCCTTTGCCGACCGCGCGGAAGAAGCGGACCACGGTGCCGGGCTTCGCCCCGTCGACGGTGCCGCCCACGACGACGCCCTCGGAGAAGACAGCGTCGCCGATCTCGAGATCGGCGTCGCCGGACGCGCTCAGCGCCGCCCACCGCTCGCCCGCACGGAGCAGCACCTCGACGGGGCCGCGGGGCGCCGCAAAGGCGATCTGGCCGTCGGCGCGCTCGAACGGCACGCGGCCGTAGGCCTGGGCGCCTGCCGGACGCATCTGGACGAGGTCCACGTCGTGCGCCGCCGGGACGAGCACCAGCACGCGCCGGGTCGGCACCGCGCCGAGGACGAGGAGGCGCACGCCCGACTGGCGGCGCCTCACGCCGGGCGCCAGGCGGTGGCCCCCCACCTCGTCGCCCACCTCGGGCCTCACGGGACGGTCCAGGGGGGGGACGCTCGGGAAGCGCGCGACCCCGTGGCGGCCGTAGGCCTCGACCTGGAACCGGATCGGGATGCGCTCGATCGTGGCACGCACACGGAGTCCGTCCGTCGGGACCTCGGCGGCCGCGGGTACGAGCACGACGTCGAGCGGACCCGACGGGCCCTGACGAATGCGCGTGACGACGGGACGCCCGTCCTCCGTCGCCTCGAAGCGGATCGGCTCGGCGAGCGGCGCGTCGGCGGAGGGGGCGGGGGCGGGCGTGCGAGGCGGCCCGGAGGCGACGCGCCCGACGACCTGCAGGGACCCGTGCCACGCCTCCTCCGTGAACCGGAGGGCCACGACGTAGCCCCGGTCGTCGGCCTCCACGGTGACGGGCACCGGCTCCTCTTCGCCCCCCTCCGCGATCCGTACCGCGCCCCAGACGGCCGAGGGACGGATCCCGGGCGCCTGCGCACCCAGGTAGAGCGACCGTGCACGGCCGAGCCCCACGCGGGGCGGCTGAAGACCGCGCCCCAGCTGCGGCGGCGTGGCGCCCTGGTGAAGCATCCACCAGCCCGCCGGGCCCTCCACCCGGTAACTTCCGTCGGGCGCTCCCTGCGCCTCGTACTCGCCGGACGGCCCGCCCGCGACCGGCACGAGATCGTAGAGGCCCTCCCCCACGCCTCCCGGATCCACACGGCGGAGCCGCAGTCCGGCGGGCGCCTCCCCGTCGAAGGAGAAGGTCTCGATCTCGATGCGGATCCCCGGCTCCCCGCCGTCGCCGTCGCCGCAGGCCCCGAGCCCACACGTGAGCAGGACCGCGAGGAGGGCGGGGACGGGGCGCACCATGCCGCGAAGATACCGCACCTACCGTGCCCGACCCCAGTCCAGCGCCGCCCGTTGCCAGGACCCGAGCCGTTCGCGCGCGGCGTCGCCCTCCGGGCCCGGCTCCACGAAGGACGCGGCGAAGCCGTCGGCGGCGAGCCGGGCCAGCACGGGCAGGCCGATCCCGGCCTGCTCGTGGAGGCGCGCGTACTCCGTGGCCGCGTCGGTTCCGAAGAGGGCCGGGTCGTCCGTCGACGGGACGCAGCGGACCCCGGCCGCGAGAAACGCGGGCAGGGGATGCTCCGCGATCGAGGGCACGACGTGGAGGGCGACGTTCGAGGTCGCACAGACCTCGAGCACGACGCCGTCGCGCGCCAGACGCTCGACCAGCCGGGGGTCCTCGATCGACCGCGTGCCGTGCCCGATGCGGCGCGCGCCGTAGACGTCGAGCGCTCCGGCGACGCTCTCGGGGCCGGCCGCCTCGCCCGCGTGGGCCGCGAGGTGCAGGCCGCCGCGGCGCGCCGCGGCGAAGACCGGCGCGAAGGCGGGATCGACGGCCACCGCCCGCTCGTCGCCGGCGATGTCGAAGCCCGTCACGCCGCGACTCCGCTGCCGGAGGGCCACGGCGAGGGCGGCCTCGGCGGTCTCGACCGGGAGCGTCCTCGGGAAGTCCACGACGAGCCGCGACTCGATGCCGTACGTCTTCTCGGCGGCGCGGCGGCCCGCCCCGGCGCCCCCCAAGAGGGCCTCCCCCCCCGCGCCGCCCGACAGGGGGCTCGTCGGCGGGGGGCG
>JAUXCH010000991.1 GCA_030618975.1 Planctomycetia bacterium | reverse complement strand
GTGGCGCGAGTTCTCCTGGAGGGGGAGGGAGGCCTCCTCGACCGGGACGCGTGGGGCCGTACCCCGTGGTTGCTGGCGGCCTACGTCGGTGGCGTCGAGCAGGGGAAGTTGCTCCACGCCGCCGGGGCACGGCTGGAGGACCGCGGCCGAGCCCGGAAGACCGCCCTGATGGTGTGCGCGGAACGCGGCCACGAGGACATGTCCCGCTGGCTGCTCACGGTCGGCGCCGATCTCGAGGCCGTCGACGATTCGGCGAACACCGCGCTGATGCGGGCCTCGAGCGCCGGGAAGGCGGCCTGCGTGCGCGTGTTGCTCGACGCGGGCGCCGACCCCCGGCGAAGGAACGAGCACCAGGAAAACGCGATGGCCGAGGCCTCCAGCGTGGAGGTCGTCCGGCTGCTCGAGGACGCCGGCGAGCACCTCGGCGACATCCGCACAGGCATGGAGCGCGTGCTCACGGGGCTCGGCGACGACGCCCTGGCGTCCGACGAGGCGTCGTTTCTCTCGGGGCAGCGCCCGCGGTTCGGAACGAGGAACCCGGACGTCATGAACGTTCCCTTCTGGAAGGCCATGGTGCGTGCCGGCGTCTCGGCGTGGGAGGCGCGAGCGGGCTTCGGCGACACGGAGTGTCTCGACGACGGTCCCGTGTGGTGTTTCCAGCGCTACGGCACGAGCTTCACCGAGCTGCCCGACGGGTCCTGCGTGCAGATCGGAGGGGAGCACGAAGACTCCTACGACCCGGACTTCTACATCTACAACGACGTCGTCGTTCACGACGGCCCGGGCTCCTTCCGCATCCTCGGCTATCCCCGGGAGGTGTTCTCCCCGACCGATTTCCACTCCGCGACGCTCGTGGACGGGTCGATCTGGATCGTCGGCGGGCTGGGCTACGCGGGCACGCGGCGATACGGAACGACGCCGATCTACCGCCTCGACTGCCGAACGTGGCGCATCGAGGAGGTGGACGCGCGCGGGCCAGGTCCCGGCTGGATCCACGGGCACGAGGCGAGGCTCGTCGAGCCGGACGTCATCCGGGTGTCCGGGGGCAAGATCTGTGCGGAGTTCGACGGAGAGGAGACCCTCGTCGCGAACGAGGAGCGATTCGTGCTCCGCCTCTCGGACCTGACCTGGCTTCGCCCGTGACGAGCCAAGGACGGTCTCGGCGTCGAGGGCCTCCCGGTAGTTCCACGGGTCATCCGTCACCCGACCAGACGAGGTCGAGCAGGACGTCGGTGAGGTCCTCGTCGAGCAGTCCGGGCATGCCGAAGCCGGGCCGTCTGCGGTCGGTACCGTACGTCTCGCGGTCCTTCTTCAGGGACCCCTCCAGCAGGATGAAGGCTGCGTCCTTGGCCCGCAGGCTGCTTCGCGGGCACCATGCGACGGGCGCCGGCTCCATGAACCCCTCGTCATCCGCCACGTCGGCCCACAGGACCCACCAGCGGTGGCGGCGGTCCATGCTGAGGTGATAGACGCTCAGCGGCATGTCGGGGGCCGCGGGGGTGCGCTCGAGACCCACGACGAGATGCGCCCCGCTCGGGCACGCCCGCGGGAGGAAGTCGGGCCACTCCTCGCCCGGCCGCGAGAGCACCTTCGCCGCCAGGCGAGGCGGGAGGGTGGGAGCCGCGGGGCGCTTCGGCCGGCCGTG
>JAUXCH010001016.1 GCA_030618975.1 Planctomycetia bacterium | reverse complement strand
GCCGGCGGGGCGTCGCCCAGGACGCGCACCAGCTCGCCGACGGTGGCGGCGTAGATCCGGTCGTCGAAGTCCACCCGGAGGCCGTCGGCGTCCGCCGCCTCGCACACGGCCCGTCCCGTTTCCCGCGCCCGCCGGGCCGGGGAGCAGAGGATCACGTCGGGGACCAGGCCGTGCGCGGCCAGCCAGCGTCCCAGGCGTGGGGCGTCGCGGCGTCCCCGCGGGCCGAGGGGGCGCTCGAAGTCGCTCGGGGCGTCCGTGTCCCAGGCCGACTTGCCGTGCCGGAGAACGAGCAACTCGCGGACGTCGGGCATGGGCGCCTCCGGGCAGGGGCCGTGGAGCGTACACCAACCGGTACTCGGTGGGTCACACCACGTCGTGAAACAGGGCGTGGGGGGGCTTGTGCTCCGGAGGGGCGGGGGCTTCGGCGGGCGTCCCCACCGGGACCATGGCCACCGCCTCGAGACCCGCGGGCAGCGCGAGCGCTTCGCGGACCTTCTCGGGGTCGAAGGCGCCGATCCAGACCGTGCCGAGGTCGTGGGCGTGCGCCGTGAGCAGCAGGTTCTGGACGGCGGCTGCCACGTCCTGGACGGCGTAGAGGTCGCGGCCGCGCTCTCCGTACTCCCCCACGATCGCGTCGTCCGTGCAGCCGACGACGACGAGCGGGGCGGACGCGAAGATCTCGGGCTGATACGACGCCTTGCCGAGCTTCTGGCGCGTGTGCTCGTGCGTGACGAAGTAAAAGACCCGCGACTGGAGATTGCCCGCGCTGGGCGCCCAGAGGACGGCCTCCTTGAGCGCCTCGACCGCGTCCGTGTCCACGGGCCGGTCGGAAAACGTCCGGATGCTCCGGCGTCTCAGAATCGCTTCTCGAAGGTCCATGCCGCACCCTCCGTGGATCGCCCCGGCGCCCCCAAGCGTCGCCGCCCGGAGGCGCTACGTCGAGTCGAAACCGGGTCGGTGGCCCTTCTTGGGGGTCCATGGCGGGCGTCTTACGATGCCCGCTCTGGGGCGCAGTTCCGGGCCCTGACTTGCGGAGGCTCCCCGATGTCCGATGTCACGACCGCTCCTGCGAAGCGGGTGGAACGGGTGCTGCTCGGAGACGAGGCGGTCGCCCAGGCCGCCCTCGACGCCGGGATCACGGCGGCCTACGCCTACCCCGGCACGCCCTCCACGGAGATCCTCGAGTACCTGGTCAAGAACGAGAAGCTGCACGGCGGTCCGAAGGCTGCCTGGTCGGCGAACGAGAAGACCGCCTACGAGCAGGCGCTGGGTGTCTGCATGCTGGGTCGCCGCTCCCTCGTGGCCATGAAGCACGTCGGGCTGAACGTGGCGGCGGACCCCTTCGTCAACTCGGCCCTCGTGGACGTGCGCGGCGGGCTCGTCGTGGCCGTGGCCGACGACCCCGGGATGCACAGCTCGCAGAACGAGCAGGACACCCGCGTGCTCGCCGACCTCGCGCGCGTGCTCTGCCTCGAGCCCTCCAACCAGCAGGAGGCGTACGAGATGACCCGGGAGGCCTTC
>JAUXCH010000901.1 GCA_030618975.1 Planctomycetia bacterium | reverse complement strand
TGAACGCCCGGAGGTGGTTCCGCGACCCCTTGACGAGGTTCTGGGCCACGAGACGGATGTGGTCGTTGGAGGTCGCCTCGAGAAGCTCGTGGATGTCGTCGATGTCGAGATCCTCGATCTGGGCGCCGACCTGGAGCGCGGCGACGAGCGACGCGGAGCCCTGCGCGACGAGGGTGTCGTAGAGGGTTCCGAGACTTTCGTCCGTGAATACGCCCACCGTGTCGTCCGTCACGGGGTCGGTCAGCTCGTAGAGGTTGAAGATCAAGAGCAGGTGGTCCATGTGGCGCTGTTCGGCGGCGCCGATGTTCGTGAAGATCTGCAGCGACCACTGCTGGCCGAGCGTGCGGTAGACGTCACGCGCGAGCTTCTCCTCCTCGCGCAGGTAGATGACCTTGGCGATCTCCACGTCGGTGAGCTCTACGGGCGTGATGGCTTCGAAACGGTCCTGGAGGATCTGGCCTCCCTGTCGGGCGTCACCGCCACCGCCGCCGCGTCCGCCGCGGCCCCGGCCGCCGCGAGCTTCGGCCGTCGTCGCGGTGAGGAGCGCGGCCAACAGCAGGGCGCCGGCGCCCAGTGCGATTCGTAGTGAGGTGTGGTCCATGTCGGTCTCCTGGGTACGCGAGGCTGGTCTCGTCGTGCCCGGGTGAATCGCAGATCGCGTGCCACCCGGCGTTCCGGTGCATCCGCCGCGTGCATCCGGGCGCCGGGCGTCTCGCGGGCCTCGTCGCCTGCCCGTGGACCTGCAGGATCTGCAGGTCCCTGCACGCGTTGCAGTGCAAGGACCGGCGAACCTCCTCAGCGGAGGTCGTAGTCCCGCAGGCGGTTGTAGAGCGTGCGCACCGAGATGCCGAGGAGCCGGGCCGCCTCCTCGCGGTGTCCCCCGGTCTGCTCGAGGGCCTCGAGGATGGCGTGCCGTTCCCGATCGGCCAGGGTGAGGGACCCGGCGGCTTCCGACTCCGCAGGCCCCGCCGACGCCGAGGTCTCGCGGCGCGGCAGATCCTCGAAGCGGATCCCGTCGGACGGCGCCACGATGAGTGCCCGTTCCAGGACGTTTCGAAGTTCCCGCACGTTGCCGGGCCAGTCGTAGTGCCGGAGGCTCCGCATCGCGTCCTCGCCGATGGGTCGCGCCGCCACGCCGAGGCGCGTTGCCAGGCTCTCGACGAGCGAAGGAACGAGGACGTCGAGGTCGTCGATGCGATCGCGTAACGCCTTCAGCTCGAGACGCACGACGTCGAGACGGTAGAGCAGGTCGCTCCGGAACCGGCCGGCTCGCACCTCCTCCGCGAGGTCCCGGTTCGTCGCAGCGACGAGCCGCACGTCGACGGGGTTGGGGGTGTCGCCCCCTACGCGCCCGACGGAGCGTTCCTCCAGGACGCGCAGGAGCTTGGCCTGGATCGACTCCGGCAGCTCGCCGACCTCGTCGAGGAAGAGCGTGCCGCCGTCCGCCTGCTCGAACCGGCCCGCGCGGCCCGCGACGGCGCCGGTGAACGCGCCCTTCTCGTGGCCGAAGAGCTCGCTTTCGGCCAGCCCGTCCGGGATCGCCGCGCAGTTCACCGCCACGAATGCTTTCTCGCTGCGCGGCGACTCGCGGTGGATCCGCCTGGCAACGAGCTCCTTGCCGGTTCCCGAAGCGCCCGTGATCAGGATCGTGGCATTCGTCGCGGCCGCGCGATCTGCGATTGCAAGCATCTCCAACGTGTCGGGATCCCGCGTGAGGAATGCGTTCGTCGTAGAAGGCTCCGCGCGTCGGCCCAGCGCGCGCCGGACGGTTTCCCGCAACGCGCCCGGGCTCTCGAGCGGCTTGGTCAGGTAGTCGTCGATGCCGAGACGCACCGCCTCGACCGCCTGGGGGATGGTCCCGAACGCGGTCATCATCACGATCGCGGGGGGATGAGCGGTGGCACGCGCGAGACGGGCGAGTTCGAGGCCGTCCAGACCGGGCATGCGTTGATCGGTCAGGAGGAGGTCCACCGGTTCGCTTGCGATCACGTGAAGCGCTTCTTCCGCGGAGGCCGCCTCGAGGATCCGGGTCTCGCCTTCGTCGAGGATGTCGACCACGAGCTCGCGGAACGCTTCGTCGTCGTCGACGACGAGGATCGTCGGCTTCAAGACGCGCTCCCAAGTCGGAGGCCAAGCG
>JAUXCH010000554.1 GCA_030618975.1 Planctomycetia bacterium | reverse complement strand
TACGATCCGACTTGCTACGTCACACGACCTTCTGCACATTCTGTTCGACTTCTCGACACGGCTGCGGTGGACATGCTGCACCCGGCGGACGACCGAGCGCGGCCACCGCGGCGGCCCCGGACGGCTCGGTGGTGGCACCTCCCGAGGGTCTGGCCAAGGATCGGCTCGTGGCCATTGCCGTGACTCCTCCGAGTGTTTGGGACCTCTGGATTCAGGCGCACACGGCACAGCGCACTGCGCGATTGACCTCGAGTCGGCTGCGGCGGGCGTCCTGCTTCGCCGCAGCCAAGCGGTCCGGGACCGCCTCCCCGGTCCCGAAGTACATCTCGTCCGGCGTCTAGCCCCGAAGCGCGGAGTGGGGGAGACGGGTGTTGTGCTCCTCGACGTAGAACTCGACGAACCGCCGGACCTTGGCAACGGAATCGAGGTGGTTCAAGTAGAGCCAGTTGTGCTCAAGGCTTCTCCACCAGGCTTCGATCAGCGAACTGGGGAAAGCAGATTTCAGTCTGTGCAAGGACACGGCGAAGCAGACCGGACGCGATCACTTCGTCGACGCACCACCTCTCGGACCTCGCCGGCTCGGTCCTCGGGTCGCGTTTCGCGCGATCATCGGCGGCGAAGGTCGTGGTTCTCGACGCCGCCGTCAGCGAGGAGCGTCGGAGGAGAGGCGTTGGCGCCGAGGCTACGACCTGCTTCGACCAGGAGATCCGCCGAGGTGTCCGGATCGAAGTGATCGTTCAACCGCCACGCCAAGCTGCGCCTGCTGAAGTCATCGATGACCGCGTGGAGACAGACCCGCGTGCCGTGGAGAAGCCGATCAGGGTGATGTCGACGTGCCAGATTGCGTCCGGCTTCGAGGCCCGGATGCCGACCTGCGGACCCTTGGGGTGGATCCAAAGCCGGGGGCGACGCCAGCCGCGCTCGCGGACGAGTCGATACCACGTGGAGGGGGAAGCGAGGACGCGGCCGATGCGCTGGGCCAGGGTGGCGAGCCTGCCGGTTGGGACGTGTCGGAACTCGGACGAGGTCACCAGGGCGCGGATCTCGGAGACCTCCTCGGCTGTGAACTCGTGGGGCGACAAGCGCGGGCACGCCGATCGGTCGTCGAGGTCGCAGGCCAGGGCGGCGCGTCGCCATGCACTCAGACGCGAGGGCGAGAGGTCGACGATTCCGAGCACGCGGCGAAGGCCCAGGATGCGTCGAGAGCGGTCGATGGCCCACAGCAGCCGCGCCTTGTCGGAGCCGTGGGGAACGCGGAGTCGGGTGAGGTCGGGCTGGAGCAGGCGGAAGACGGCGAAGAAGACGCGCAGGACGGCCTTCAGGTGAGCGACGCGCTTCTCGAGGCTGGTGACGCGCACTCGGAGCTCGGCGGCCGAGGCGTCCAGGCCCGGTGCGGACGTGACGACCTGGGGTGCGCGCTTCAGCCAGCCGGCTGCGGTCGAGCGCGGCACCTCGATGCCGGTCGCGATGGTCGCGTCGCCCGTCTCCTGCACGAGCCTGATGAGACGATGGTCGTAGATCCGCTGCCGGCGCTCGGTGCTCATGCATGCATGGTGCCGCCGCGGGCGCGGTGGGGAAGGCGGCTGGGCGCAGCGGCCGTGGAATGGAGGACGTTGACAACTCGAACAGAAGGTGCAGAAGGTCGTGACACGTAGCTCTGGCGAACACCTGGGCCGTCCGCTCGATCGAGAGCCGGTAGCGGGCCGCGTGCCAGAGGATCTCCATGCGCTCGTGGCGCCGGTAGTGAGGACGGCGGCGGCCGGGGATGCGCAGGAAGCGGTTGCGGAGGAGCTTGGCCTCCGTCTCAAGGCGTGCGACCCGGTCTTCGAGAAGGGCCACCCGCCCGGTGAGCGAGAGGCGCCGCCCGAGCGTGATGAGCCAGGCGTCGTGGGCGTGAGCAATGGCGGCGGCTACGAGGACCAGGGCATGGTGCCTCGTAGGACTGTACCGACCGCGCCTGGAGCCCGCCGACGTACGATGGGCCGGTGGAGCTCGCGAGGATCAGGCGTCTGGGGGCGATCACCCGAAGATCCAGGGCCGCTACAGAGCACCGCGGCTCCTCGTAGCGTCCGCGTCGTCAAGGCTGCCCGGCGTAGCTACAGCCTTGTTGCGGTAGTGCTGCCAGACGCTTGCGCTCCCAGCGCGCCTTCTTTCGCCTGCGGTGCCCCAGGGCCTCACCCACAAGGAAACGCGGCACTCTTGCGATCACCTGCAGCGGGGGGCCGCCGTTCGCCATGGTCTTCCTGAGAATCTGCAGAGCCTGCCCCGGCCCATAGAACTTGCGGTGGATTCTGGCGCGGATCCGCCGGAGGTGATCGGACGAGTATCTGTCCGAGAAGACGAGTCCGTTCGGGGCGACGTGATAGCCGGGATTCGAGGCCACCAGCTGTTCAAGACCGGAGTAACGCTCGTTCCGAAGCGTCGTCAGCTGGATGATGTCGAGCCCCAGTTCGCGGGCGAAGGGAGCGATCTGGAGCATCTCCTCCTCCGTCTCGCCGATGTTCCCGACGATGAAGTAGCCGAAGAGGAGCATCGGGCTCTTCCCCAGCACGCGGAAGAGTTCCCGGAGCTGCCTTGTGTTGAAGCCCTTCCTCATGGAGCGCAGCGTCTTGTCCTGCGCCGACTCGATGCCCAGAAGCAGCATCGAGAAGCCCGCGCGTTCCATCTTCCGGAGGACGTCGGGCCTGCGCGCGATCTCGACTCTGGCGTTCACGCCGTACCGCTTGCGTATGCCGCGCGCTACCAGGAGATCGCAGATGGCTGCCACGCGATCCATGTCGTGGGTGAAGTTGTCGTCGACGAAAGCGATGACGTTGGCGTCGATCTTCTCGATCTCGTCAACGACCGACTCAGGCGACCGGGCGGACCACGCACGCTTCCCGCCCCAGGGGTTCCGGCTGAACGAGCAGAAAGTGCAGTTGAATGGGCAGCCGCGGGAGGAGATCACGGTGTCGAACGATTCCCCCTTCAGCCCGCCCTGATCGAACGTATACGAGTAGCGGCGGAGGCCCCTGTCCGGGTAGAGGTCGTCCCGTGCAGGACCGTACTGACGCACGGGATTGTGCACGAGCCGTCCCTGGATCGGCGTCCGGTCGGTTGGCGGCAGGCGCGCCGGCCCTGGATCGGCGGCGCGGTAGCTGATCCCGGCGATATCCTCGAGCGGCCGGTCCCCCAGGATCTCCTCGATGACCTCCTCGCCGTCTCCCCGGACGATGATATCGATGTTCGGGAAACGCGAGAGCCACGGCTCCGGATTCTGCGTCACGTGCCTCCCGCCCACTATGGTGCGTATCCCCGGCGGGATCGAGCGTATCTGCTCGTGCACGAAGGCGGCCTCACGGTCCCAGTTCACGGAGAAGCACACGAGGTCCGTATCAGGCCGCAGGAAGTCGACCGCGTTCCCCGTCTCATGGCGCAGGTCGATCACGTCAATGGCGCGGAAATGTGGCCGAAGCGCACTGGCGATGACCTCGAGCCCCAGTGGCGGATAGTACCCGTTCCGGCGTCCAAGTTCGGATCGATACGGATAGACGCACAGTACGTGCCGGTACATCGGGGGACTCGCCTTCCTTCCGCACCCTTGAAGGACCTGAGGGATCCGATCAGGCCATCCTAGCGGGGCAACGGGCTCTCTCGCGCTACGCAGACGCTCACCTGTCTGTCGACAGCGATGCAATGCGGGCGCAATGCACGTGCAACGACCCTATCCCCGGGGAATGGCCGGGTCAAGATGGGGATTGTGGTTGTAGCGGAGCTACGAACCACAACATTCGGGACGTTCCGTTCGAGAACTCGACAGCCGTCGCCGAGCGGGACCACGCCGCGGGGGGTACCCGTCAGACCAGGCGGCAGAGGGGCAAGGGGCAGTCGGTGGACACCGTTACGGCCGTTCGGGACAGCGGAAGTGGGCCGGGAGGTCGAGCGCGGCCCCCAAGGTCGGGCGCGGTCGTCGCGTCGCCGGTCTCCTGGACGAGCCGGATGAGATGGCGGTCGTAGGTCCGCAGGGTGCGCTTGGCCGTCATCCCGTCATGTTGGCGTCAGCCAGGCGGATGGCGAAGACGTGGTGGGATGGCGAGTGTCATCCGTGTCGAGAAGTCGAACGGAATC
>JAUXCH010000320.1 GCA_030618975.1 Planctomycetia bacterium | reverse complement strand
TAGACGTCGGGATGGAAGATGGAGCGCAGCACGAACGAGGCGGCCATCTCCCAGTAGTCGACCGACTGCCGCAGGCACGCGTGCTTGGGGTGCGCGTGGTCGAGCAGCGCGCGGATCTCGTCGGAGGACCGCGAGACGAGCTCGCTCACCATCTCGTGGGCCTCCGCGAGCGCCCCGTCCCTACGCAGCTCGTAGAGCTTCAGCGCCACCCACGCGTCGCGAGTACCGGGCTTTCGCATGCGTCTCTCCTACCGCTCCCGTTCTTCGACGTCCAGCGCCTCGCGCGCGGGGCTCGCGCACTCCACCAGCAGGCCGTGCAGGCCCTCCGGCGGACCCACCGCCACGAGCACGTCCCCCGCATCGAGCTCGAGGTCCGGATCGGGGTTGTAGTTCACGTCCTCGTCGCGGGTCTTCACGACGGCCACCACGGTCACACCGAACCGCCCACGGAGATCCGTGTCGCGCAGCCTCACGTGGACGAGTGGGGATCCCGCACGCACGACCACCTCCCGGAACTGAACCTTCACGCCACGCGCCCGATCCAGGAACTCGGAGACGTGCGGCTCGAGGAGCCTGCGCGCGAGATCCACGGCGCCGATCGCGTACGGGGAGATCACGTGATCGGCCCCGGCCGAACGCAGCTTGGACTCCGCCCGCGGATCGCGCGCCACGGTGACCACGAACACTTCGGGCCGCATCTCCTTCGCGGTCAGCGCCACGTACACGTTGGCCGCATCCGAATCCAGGGTGCTGATGATGCCGCGGGCCCGGTGGATGCCCGCACGGTCGAGACTCGTCTCCTCGGTCGCGTCGGCCTGGAGGACCCGTAGCTGTCGCTCCTCGGCCAGCGCCGCGGCCGCCGCGTCCTTCTCGACGACGACGAAGTCCACCTCGCGCCTCATGAGCTCCTGGCCCGTCATCTGGCCCAGTCGCCCGTAGCCGCAGAGGACGATGTGATTCTCGAGGTCCCTGATCTCGCCTTCCATGCGGCGCCTCCCGATCGCCTCGCGTAGCCGGCCTTCGACGACGGCGGCGGCGAGCAAGGACAGGGTGATGAAGAACAGCCCCACGCCCACCACCATGAAGACGGTGGTGAACACGCGTCCCGCGGTGCTGGTCACGAGGTCCTGGTACCCCACGGTGCTGACCGTGGCGATCGCCTGGTAGCTCGCGTCGATCCACGACAGGTCCTCGATCAGGACGAAGCCGATGATCCCGACGGGGACGATCAGTACGAGGAGCAGCATGAGGCTGCTCGCGCGGAGGCCGACGAGCCACTCGAAGATCGCCTTCCCGAGATGTCGCGGTCTGCGTCCGTGGGACATGATCGACGGATCATCCCCCCGGAAGGCGAAGGCTGCAACGTACGGTGATCACGGGCGGGCGGAGAATGGCGGAGAGGACAGGATTCGAACCTGCGGTACGGCGTGAACCGTACACGTGCTTTCCAAGCACGCGCCTTCGACCGCTCGGCCACCTCTCCGCGTCGGGTCGTTCAGCCCCGGAAGATAGCGAGTTCCGGGGGAAGGGGTAGTTCCCCCCTAGGGGCCGCGGCGGAAGATCCCGCTCCCGGCCCCCGCGACGGGCGCCCGGAAGAGCATCACGTTCGTGGCGGTGGTCGTCCGCCAGCTGTTCAGCCCGTCGAAGGTGTCGCCCCCGCCGGGGATCGTCTGACCCCCCAAGGCGATGGTGAAGAGGCCGGCGCCGGGCAGGAGCCAGAACGCGCCGGGCTGGCCGTTGTTCAGGACGTTGGCGAAGGCGAACGAGCCGTTCGTGTCGGCATCCCGGCGGCCCTGGCCGGCGAGGCCGGGGTAGGTGCTCGTGAACCTGAGGCCCGAGCCGACACCGGCCGGCACCTCCCGCGTGTCCCACATGGCGAGCGCGGTGCCGCCCAGGAGATCCGTCGCCGCGAAGATGCCGAACGAGATGCCGAAGGTATTCGTCCCGATTTCGCCCATGAAGAGCGGCAGGGAGCTCCCCCGCTGGTTGTGAAGCCAGTCCAGGTCCTCGTAGAGGCCGTCGGTCCACGTGTCGACGTCGCCCTCGACGGCGAGGAAACCCGGCGGGAAGGCCGAGGCGCCGACGCACAGGTGGTCCTCGTTCTCGGAGCTGACCGCCTTGAAGAGCACGCGGCCCGACGTGTCGATGAGCAGCGGCTGCGGACCGGGAATCTCCGTCGCCACGCCTTCGGAGAGGTCGTCACCTTCCTCGATGACCCGCGCGTAGAGCGTGTCGATCCCGACGACGCCGATGTAGATCCCGTAGCTGGCGTCCTGGCGCTCGGCGACGAAGGTATAGCGGTTGCCGATCGGATCGACGCCCAGCGCGTGCAGGGCAACGAACGTGTCGCCGGTAGCGAGGGAGTCGCCGTCCTTGACCAGCGAGGTGAGGCTCGTCCCGTCCGAGAACACGCGCAGCAGCGCGTGCTCCGCGGTGGTCGTGACGACGGGCACGAAGACCCACCCGTCGTCCATGAGCACGGCGAGCTCGTCGACGATGTCGTCGAGGCTCCCCGTCATCTGGACGTCGATCATGGGTCGTTGATCGTACAGGACGTCGTGCTTGTCGACGATCGCCCCGCCGCTCACGCGCGCGGAGAGGAGGCCCTCGGTGCGGCCCCCACCGTCCCCCGCGATCCCGACGTAGGCCAGGACGAGGCCGTCCTCCGTGATCCACACGGCGTCGATGTCCGAGATCGTGCCGCCGTCGGCGTCCGGGACCGTCTCGCCCGTGCGAAACGCGAGCAGGAGCGATCCGCTCGGCTGCGCGACGTAGGCGCAGCGGGCAGCGGCCGCGTCCGTCGTGTTCGCGACGAACACCGACCAGCCCCCGACCGCGACGTCCATCGGCGGGTCCGTCTCGAAGGCGGCGAAGTTCCCCGTGGTCTCGGGCGCCGCCTGCCCCTGGAGGGCCAGCGTCCTGAGGACGCCGGGCGCGCTCGGTTCGGGCGGCTCTTCGGACCCGCCGCCGCCGCAGGCGGCGAGTCCGCAGACCAGGATCAGGCCCAGCAGGGCTACGGGAACGAAACGCATGGCGGTCTCCAGGAAGCGGTGTCGAGCCCCTACCGGTACGACTCGTTGATCTCGGCGAGGGTCTCCCTCGTAGGGCGCACGCGCGCCTCGGGCAGGGTAGCCAGGGGTTCCTCGACCATCTTCAGGAACTGGGGGAGCGGCGGCTTGCCGGCCCGCACGTAGAAGACCCCCGTGAGGTACTCGGGGCTCTCCGCGTCCTCGTGGAGGAGCCTCAGGGCGGCGCCCTTGTCGCGCGGATCGTGGGCCCGCCCCACGCGCTGGACGCGGATCGTGCCGCCGTCGGGCATCGGCACGTCGAACGTGTCCTCGCCGCCCCCTCCGACCTCGGGGTGATCCCACGCCGGCACGAAGCCGAACTCGTGGATGGGGCCCTCGTGATTCCGCCCGTAGTCGTAGGAGCGCGTCGAGCCGACGTGGTTGTTGAACGTCACGCACGGGCTCATCACGTCGATCACGGCGAAGCCCTCGTGGGCGATGGCGGCCTTGAGGATCTCGATCAGCTGCTTGCGATCGGCCGAGAAGGCGCGCGCGACGAAGGTCGCGCCGAGTTCCAGGGCCAGCGTACAGATGTCGATGGGCGCAAAGTCGTTGACCGTCCCGTCCTTCAGGCGGCTGCCCTCGTCCGCCGTGGCGGAGAACTGGCCCTTCGTGAGGCCGTACACGCCGTTGTTCTCGACGACGTACAGGAACGGCACGTTGCGCCGCACCATGTGGACGAACTGGCCGATGCCGATCGACGCGGTGTCGCCGTCGCCGGAGACGCCGAGGCCGATCAGGGTACGGTTCGCGAGCAGGGCGCCCGTGGCCACGGACGGCATGCGGCCGTGCACGGAGTTGAAGCCCCAGGCCGGACCGAGGAAGTACGCGGGCGTCTTGCTCGAACACCCGATCCCCGACATCTTCGCCACGCGCCACGGCTCGACGCCCATCTCGTACAGCGCCGTGGTCAGCGTGTTCGAGATGACGTCGTGGCCGCACCCTTTGCACAGGGTGGACGACACGCCTCGGTAGTCGGTGACCGGCAGCCCGATGCGGTTGGTCTTGGGACCGGCCATCATGCACCTCCCTTCACGCTCGGGACGGCATCCAGGGCGATCGGCTCCCACACGCTCCTCGCGTCGGGGGGCAGGCCGTCATAGTGCAGCACCGAGTGCAGCCGCGCGCCGAGGGACGGGAACTCCATGGTGAGCATCCGCCGCATCTGGCCGTCGTGGTTCTGCTCGAACACGTACACGCGCTCGTGGGCCTCGATCCACTCGCGCACGGAGTCCGTGAACGGGAAGGCGCGGAGCCTCAGGTAGTCGGTCTCGATGCCCAGTTCGTCGCGGAGGTGGTCGCGGGCCTCCACGACGGCGTGGTGGCTCGTCCCGAAGGCCAGGAGGCCCACCGCAGTTCCCGGACCGTCGAGGACGGGCTCGGGAACCCTCGACTTCGCCGTCTCGAGCTTCAACGCGAGCCGCTGCATCGTGGCGATGTAGTCGTCGCCCTTCTCCGTGTAGCGGGCGTACGCGTCGTGGCCTGAGCCGCGGGTGAAGTACGCCCCCACGCCGTCCGCACCGCCGGGCAACGTGCGGTACGGGACGCCGTCGCCGTCCACGTCCTTGTAGCGGCCCCAGTCCTCCATCTTCGCGAGCCCCTCGGCGTCGAGGACCTTGCCCCGGCAGATGGGCTCCTCCGGGTACTCGAACGGCTTGGTCATCCAGAGGTTCATGCCGAGGTCGAGGTCGCTCAGCACGAAGACCGGCGTCTGCAGCCCCTCCGCGAGATCGAACGCCGCCATGGCGAACTCGTAGGCCTCGTGGGGGTCGGACGGGTACAGGCAGGGGTGCCGGCCGTCCCCGTGGGACAGGTTCGCCGCGGAGAGGAGATCGCCCTGCTGCGTGCGGGTCGGAAAGCCCGTGCTGGGCCCCGTGCGCTGGACGTTCACGATGACCGTGGGGATCTCCGCGAAGTAGCCGAGCCCCACGAACTCGCTCATGAGGCTGATGCCGGGACCGCTGGTGGCGGTCATGGACCGCGCGCCCGCCCAGGCCGCGCCGATCACCATGCCGACGGCGGCGAGCTCGTCCTCGGCCTGGACGACCGCCAAGGTCGTCTCGCCGGTCTCCGGGTCCCGCCGGTACCTCTCGCCCAGGTGGGCGACGGTCTCGGCGACGGACGACGACGGCGTGATCGGGTACCAGGCGAGCACCGTGACACCCGCGAACACGCAGCCCACGGCCGCCGCCGTGTTGCCGTCGACCAGGATCAGGTCCTCGTCCCGCGCCATCCGCTCGACGCGGAAAGGCGAGACCCGCGAGACGTTCTCACGGACCCACTCGATGCCCGCCCGGACGGCATCGCGGTTGAGACCGAGGGCCTTCGGCTTGTGGGCGAACGCCTTGTCGAGGGCCTGCTTGACCTCGGCCACCTCGATGCCGATCAGCTCCGTGAGCACGCCCACGTAGATCATGTTCACCACGAGCTTGCGGAGCGCGACCGGCTCGCAGACCTCCTTGACCAGCTTCTGGAAGGGGACGGCGACGAGCACGACGTCGTCGCGGTAGCGCTCGCACCTCAGCGTCTCCTCGTAGACGACCAGCGAGCCGGGCGGCACGGAGCGCACGTCGTCCTCGGCCGAGGCCGGGTTCAGGCACACGAGCACGTTCACGTCGCGCTTCGGCGCGACGTACCCGTCGCCGCTGACCCGGATCGTGAACCACGTGGGCAGCCCCGCGATGTTGCTCGGGAAGAGGTTCTTCCCGGACACGGGGAGGCCCATGTGGAACAGCGCCCGCAGGAGCGTGTTGTTGGCCGTCTGGCTGCCGGATCCGTTCACGGTGGCCACGCGGAGGGTGAGATCGTTCACGCTCACGGGCCCGGGGACCTCGGCCGCACGGGTGGATTCGTTCATGGGGGGAGACCAGCCGATCCGCAGGAGGGTTGCGGGCCCTGGCCCGCGGGGCGGGGGATTGTACGCCAGCAGGGGCGGGGTCTCCGGGGGATCCGGGCCTCCGAGAGCCCCTCAGAGCCGCAGGCGGCGCAGGCGCTCCAGGCGCTCGCCGGTCGACGCCATGCGCCTCACGTCGGCCTCGTCCGGATCGGTGGCCGATTCCGGACGCGCCCACGCCCGGGCGGTCTCGACGATCTCCGCGTCGGAGGCACCCGCCCGAC
>JAUXCH010000783.1 GCA_030618975.1 Planctomycetia bacterium | reverse complement strand
GGGCCGCGGCGTGGACGAGCCCCACGACGGCCTCGGCGCAGGACACGGCGTGGTCGAGGCGGCTGACGCACCGCACGCCCGTGGCGTGGAGCCCCTTGTCGTTGTGCGCGCAGATCGCGTGGATGCCGGCCGGGTGCACGCCCTCCGCGCGCAGGACCTCGGCCGTCGCCAGACAGTGCTTCTCCGGCTCCTTCACGCGGTCGAAGTCGAGGTTGTGGAGGAGTCCGAGGAGACGCCAGGCCTCTTCGTTGGCGCCGAGGCGACGCGCCAGCGCCCCCATCACCTGGCTGGACTGCTCCATCTGGCGCCTCAGGCTGGGCGTCTTCACCCACTCGTCGAAGAGGGCCCGCGCCCGCGCCTCGGTGATACCGAGGTCGTCCACGTCGTCCGCCGGCTCCCCCACCACGTCGCGCTGCTCGGCGACTGGGGCGCCACCATCGGTCTCGGAAGCCTCGCCGGCGTCGGACGGCGCCTCCACGTCTCCCGCCTCCGCCTCCCTGTCGAACGGCTTCACGAGGGGGAAGAGCACCACTTCCCTGAGGTTCTCCTGGTCGGAGAGCAGGGCCACGAACCGATCGACCCCCATCCCCCAGCCGCTCATGGGCGGCATGCCGTACTCCATGGCGCGCAGGTAGTCCTCGTCGACCTCGAGGGCCTCCTCGTCGCCCGCAGCCCGTGCCGCGGCCTGGGCCTGGAAGCGGGCGCGCTGGTCGACGGGATCGACGAGCTCGCTGTAGGCGTTCACCACCTCCCACCCGTTCACGACGAGCTGGTAGCGGTCCACCCGCCCCGCGTCGTCGTCGTTCTTCCGCGCCAGGGGCGACAGGTCGATGGGATGTCCCGTGACGAACACGGGGTTCACGAGCCCCGGCCTCGAGACCTTCTTGTAGAGCAGGTCGATCAGCGTGCCGCGCGCGAGCTGGTCCAGGTCCGGCCGCTCCAACTGGATGCCCTGCTCCTTGATCGCGGAGCGAAGCGAGGCCGCGTCGGCGTGCCGGAGGTAGTCGATCCCGGAGTCCTCGAGGACGAGATCGCGGAGCTCCTTGCGCGGCCAGGGCGGCGTGAAGTCGATCTCGCACCCGGCGTAGGTGACGCGGCGCGATCCGAGGACCTCGTCGAGAAGGTGGAGGATCAGCCCCTCCGTGAAGTCCATGTTGTCCTGGTAGTTCCAGTAGGCCGCGTACCACTCCACCATCGTGAAGTCCTGGAGGTGCGACGGGTCCATGCCCTCGTTGCGAAAGCAGCGAGCCACCTCGTAGACGCGGTCCATGCCACCGGCGACGCACTGCTTGAGCCACGTCTCGGGCGCGATGCGGAGGACGAGCTCGAGATCGAGGGCGTTGTGGTGCGTCCGAAACGGCCGTGCCAGGGCACCGGACGCCTTCGACTGCAGGATCGGCGTGTCCACCTCCTCGAAGCCGTGGTCGTCGAGGTAGCGCCGCATGGCCTTGACGAAGTGCGTCCGCAGCCGGAACCGCTCGCGCGTCGCGGGGTTCGAAAGGAGGTCGAGGACGCGATCGCGCTGGCGGGTCTCGATGTCGGACAACCCGTGCCACTTCTCGGGCGGCGGGCGCAGGGCCTTCGACAGGAAGGTCCACTCGTCGGCGAAGACCGTCGGCTCGCCCTTCTTCGTCCGACCCGTCCGGCCGACCACGCCCACGTGGTCGCCCATGTCGACGTAGCGCGTGAAGTCCTCGAGGGGGGCCCGCCCGAGCGTCGCCTGGTCCAGTGCGACCTGGCAGCGCCCGGAACCGTCCTGCAGGTGGAAGAAGGTGAGCTTCCCGAAGGCGCGCACGGTCATGACGCGCCCCGCGACCACGACCTGCTCCTCCTCGCCCTCCGTGGCGAGGGCATGGACCTCGGCCAGGCTGTGGGTGCGAGGGAATCGCTCGGCGTACGGGTTGATCCCCGCCTCACGGAGCGCCTGCACCTTCTGCAGCCGTACCTCACGCAGGTCCTCGAACATGACGTCACCTCCCGAACGGGGCAGACACGGTAGCCAATCGGGGCCCCGAGGCCCACTCCGGAGCCCACTCTTGGGCCCACTCTTGGGCCCACCGAGACCCGGGCGCAGCGGGCTCAAGCGCCCGGAGGGGTCAGGTCGAGGCTCGCTCCTTCGGCCAGCGTGAGGACCTCGACGCCCGTCTCGGTCACCGTCAGCGTGTGCTCGAACTGGGCGGAGAGGGAGCGGTCCACCGTGATCGCGGTCCACTGGTCGGCGAGGACGCTGCAGCGCCAGTCGCCGGCGTTGATCATGGGTTCGATCGTGAACGTCATGCCCGGGACCAGCTCCGGGCCCTCTCCGGGCTTTCCGGTGTGCGAGATCGTGGGCGGGCCGTGGAAGATCTTCCCGATCCCGTGGCCCGCGAACTGGCGCACCACGGAGTGCCCCTGCGCCTCGGCGTACGTCTGGATGGCGTGTCCGATGTCGCCCACGTGGGCGCCGGGCCGCACGGCGGCGATGCCGCGCCGCATGGCCTCGAACGTGTCCTCGACCAGCTTTCGAGCCTCGTCGCTCACCCGCCCGACGAGGAAGGTCTTCGAAGTGTCGCCGTGGGCACGACCGTGGATGCCCTGCTGGCCGGCGGCGCCGCGGCGCTGGGCATGATCAAGGGGCTGCTGGACGGCGTGCAGTCCCTGGGCTATCACCGCAGCGCCGAAACGGCGGCGCGCAGCATCGCCCAG
>JAUXCH010000349.1 GCA_030618975.1 Planctomycetia bacterium | reverse complement strand
CGCTGGAGCATGACGACCGTGTCGTCCGGGCGCGTCTCGAGCCCCAGCACCCCCAGGAGGATCGGCGTGCCCGCCCCGTAGGGCAGGTTGCTCACGAGCAGCACCCTCCCCCCCGCGGGCCTGGCGGCGAACGCCTCCTGGAACGGCGCCGCCAGCGCGTGCTTGCCCGCGAGAACGTCGCCCTCCACGAACGAGACGCGGTCCGGCCAGTCCGCGAGTCCCCTCGCCAGCGCGAGCATGCCGCCGTCGATCTCGAAGCTGACGACCTCGGCGCCCGTCTCGACCAGGGCGTGCGTGAGGAGCCCCGGCCCCGTGCCCACCTCGATCACGCGGTCCTGGGGCCCCACGCCCGCGTCGCGCACGATGGCGTCGACCGCCTGCGGATCCGTGAGGAAGTGCTGACCCCGGAAACGGCGCGGCTTGAGGTCGTGGGCCTGGAGCGCCTCGCGCAGCGCCCGCGCGGTCCGCGGAAAGCTCACTGCGCCCTCCTCCAGCGCCGCAGGGCGCTGCGCCACGCCCTCACGTCGCGTCCGTGCTGCTCCCCCGTACGGCGGGTGAGCGCGGCGATCGCCTCCGCCCACACCACGGGCTCCTGGGACAGGAGCCCGGACAGCACGTAGTCGTCGGCCTCCCGTTCCCGGAGCCGAAACAGCGCCAGCGCGGCCGCCCACCGCACGCGGAGGTTGCGGTCGAACCGCGCCAGGATGCGGAGCCGGCCGTACGCGCCCTTCACGCCGGCGCGCGCCACGGCGGACGCCGCGGCCGCGCGCACCGTCGGCGCAGTGTGGCGGAGGAGGAGGAGCACCTCCTGCAGGTGCCCCGTCCGCGCGATCCCCAGCGCGGCGGTCACCGCCACGCGCGGATCCGGGTCGAGCACCAACCGGCGCAGGATCGGCAGGGGATCGCGATCGCGCGCGGCCACGAGGCGCGCCAGCGCCGCGCGCGCGAACCAGTGCCGCTCGCCGCCTCCCTCCCGGTACGCGGTGAGGACCCGTCCCAGGTCGTTCGCGTGACCGCACCGTACGAGCGCGAGGACGGCCGACGCCCTCAGCGCCCAGTCGGGGTCGGGCAGATCGGGCGACTCGAGGCTGTGCAGCACGTGCGCGCGCGCGGCCTCGCCGCCCAACGTCCCCAGCGCCGTGATCGCGGCCGCGCGGACCGACGGCACGGTGTGCGTGCGGGCGACGGTCGCGAGGGTCCCGACGTCCTTCTCCGACCCCGCCCGGCCCAGCGCGAGCAGCGCGGCCGTGAGGACCCGCGCGTCGCGCTCGATGCCCAGGCGCGCGGCCAGGACCGGCGCCGCGCTGGGATCCGCGATTCCCTCGAGCGCGATCGCGGCGGCCTGGCGAACGTCCGGTGAAGGGTCCTCCCCGAATCGGCCCAGCAGCGGAGGCACGATCCGCGGCCAACGCCGGGGCGTGGCGATCTCCGCGAGGCGCCCGGCCGCTTCGACCCGCTCGGCGGGACGCGGCGAGGCGAGGCGACGGAGCACGGCGTCGACCTCGTCCGCCCGCGCGGCGCGCGAGGAGGCGAGCGAGAGAAGTACGGCGAGCAAGGGGAAGAGGAGGAAGAAGAGGGGCCGCCGCACGATGCCTTCAGCCTACACGCTTCGGGGTCAGGTGAAATTCCGCGCTTTTCGCGGCGCATCGGGATTCGCCAGCCGGCAAGCCCGTTCCCGCGACTCCGCGGGGATCGGGTGCCGCGCGGGTCCCGGTCGCAGGCGTCTTGCCCCGCGCCCCCTCCCGGGGTGAGCCCTCTGGATCCGATGGGTGGCGTCGTATGCTCGGGGCACCGACGCTTCGGGGTCAGGTGATTTTCCGCGCTTTTCGCGAGCCTCAGCCCCCTACCCCCCCTCCCGCTGCTTCTTCAGGAGGTACGCCAGCGAGGCTCCGGTCAGGCCCGACTTCAGGATCTCGCCGGTTTCGGCGCCCGGAGCGAACAGCACGAGGGCAGGTGCCTTCTCCACACCGAGCCCAGCGGCCAGGCGGGCGTGCGTCGCGTCACCGAGATCGAAGCGGAGGAGCACCCAGCCATTGGCCGCTTCCGCCGCCTTCTTCGAGTCGAGCGTGGACTTCTCGAACTTGCGAGCCGCCTTCACCTGGGACCGGACCTTCCGGTCCTGACCCTCGCGCTCCTCGCGCCCGAAGTAGCAGAGCACGGGGCGACCTGCCTCGCGCGCCTCGACGAGGGCGGGGCAACGGACGTCCGTCGCGCCGTCCTCGGCGGGCAGCACCTCGGAGCGCACGAGGGGCACGCGCGTCGCCGGGTACTTCTTGTCGTAGTCGTCGGCCTCGGCCTTCGCCCACTTCGCGAAGGAGGAGGCCTGGTAGACCTGCCCGTTCGGCGCCCGGGCGAGCACCTGCCCGTCGGACTTCAGGACGAACGCCTGCACCGACGGGTCGTGGCTCTGGTTTCCGTGCTCGCTCGTCCACGGGATGATCTTCCCGTTCAACCCGTCGTAGTGCCACTCCACGATCTCGTACCGGCGGAGCTGCTCCTTGACCTCGTCGCTGCCGGCCACCTGGGCACGCCAGGTGTCACAGGGGTTTCACACCCCGTCCTTCCACAAGGTGATCACCAGCACGGGCTTGCCGCACTTCTTCGCGGCGGCCAGCCCGTCGTCCCGCGACTTCAGCCAGCCGTCCAGCGCGGACGCCTCCAGGGACGCCGCAAGCGCAAGGGCCAGCGCGCCCAGGATCAGCCAGGGTCGGGTACGCATCGTCGTCTCCGCAGGGGTTCCCCAGGGAGGACGCCCGCACCCCCCCGTCGGGTTCCGCGCCGGACTCGACGGATCCGCACCCGGTACAAATGCCTGGGGCCTTCAGATGCCCGATCCGAACGGTTCGGAGCCGTGCGCATCCCGTGGTTCCGCGAGCCTCCGGTTGCAGCCTGCCGTCACTCGGCCTTCGCCGGCACGATCTCGTAGACCGTCTCACCGAGGACGAACAGGACCTGGTCACCGAGCGCCAGGATCTTCGCGATCTTCGAGCCCTTCCCTGCCAGCGCGTTCCAGGCGTCGGAGAAGGCCTCGACCTTCGTCGTCTCGGCCTTCCCGTCCCAGGCGGTGTCGACCCAACGACCGCCCTGCTCCTCCCTGAACGTACGGCCGGCCACGAGGCGCACGTGGGCCTCGCCCCGACGCGACGCACGCTCCTTCTCCGCGGCCAGGGTCTTCGAGCGCTGCGTCGGCCGCGGGGGCGTGGACGCGGGGGGTGCGACGGGGCCGCCAGGAGACGCGGGCGTGCTCGGCGTCGGGGTCGCGGGAGTCGGGGTGGTCGGAGGTCCGGACGGCGGGGGCGGAGGCGGCGGCGTGCCGTCCGCCGGCTCGCGGAGGCCAGGCGGCACGGCGCCCGACGGGCCCCGGTACTGGCCCCCGTGGCTGCGGCTGCGTCCCGGACGCGAGCCCGGCAGGAACAGCGGATTCGCGGACGACATGCGACGGTCCTCCTCGAGCTCCTCCTCCTCGACCACCAGGTTCGACGTGTAGGGCGTGACGATGGCGTGGAGCGTCGCGAGGCGCTTCACCTCGTCCACGAGCTCCTGCTCCTCACCGTGGAGCCGGATCTCGTCGAGCAGGAAGGCGACCTTGCGCTGGGCCCAGAGGCGCGGCAGGTACGCCGCGCGCTCCTCGCCTCCGAGCGCGGCCTGGAAGACCACCTCGATCTCCCGCTCCCCCATCCGCCCCGTGAGACGAAGCGTCCTGCGCCCGGGCTCGGCGTAGCGGCCCATCACGACGATCTGCCCGCCCGCGAACAGGTCGGGAAGCACGGGCGGGTAGACCGAGTGCGTCTCGCCGCCGAAGTCGAGGGCCACGTCGGTCAGCGCCGGCTCGACCACCTTTCGGAAGAAGCGGCTCGTGGCGATCTCGATCTCGTCCCTCGGCAGCACGTAGTCGCGCGCACCGCGCGTGGTCTCCGCGACCCGGTCGAGGAGGTGCACGTCGAGGTCGAAGCCCACCCCGAACGTGAACACCCGGGCCTTCGCACGGTTCGCCGCCTCCACCATCTCCACCAGCCGCGACGTGCGCCGCTCGCCGACGGTGGGCAGCCCGTCGGTGAGGAACACCACGATCGGGAGGCGCTTCGGGTCGGCCAGGGCGAGGGCCGCCTTCAACGCGCCCTCGATGTTCGTACCGCCGGTCGCCCGGAGCCTGGAGAGCCACGCCGCGGCCGCCTCGACGTGGGCCGGCGACGCAGCGAGCAGTCCCTCCCGGAACGGACGGATCTCGGCCGCGAAGGAGACGATCGCGAACCGGTCCGCGGGGCGCAGCAGGCGTACGCCGTGTTCCAGGGCCCGCTTCGCCTGGTCGATCTTCCCGTCGCCGGCCATCGAGCCGCTCGTATCGAGCACGAAGACGAGGTCCTTGGGCACGAACGCCGTCTCCGACCGGTCGAGCGACGGTGCGAGCACGGCCAGGAAGGTCCCGCTCTCCCCGGCGGCCTTGTGGCTGAGGAGCGAGAGTCCGACACGGTCCGTACCGCGCCCCACGTAGAGGAGGAAGTCGCGTGACTGCCGCCGGTCGACCGACTCGTAGGAGGCGTGGACCTGCTGCTCGCCCTTGCGGACCACGGCAATGTCGTGCGAGGGGCTGTAGACGGCCCGGATGGCCTCGTCACCCTGCACGTCCACGGTGACGACGGTCTCCCCGACCGGCGTGCCGTGCAGGCGGTCCGTCGCCAGCGGGTAGCGAAACTCGAGCGTCCCGTCGCTCTCGGGAAGCACCTGCTGGAACGCGAGGCGGATCGTGACGTCGCCCTTCGCGGGGATCGGGAACACGCGCGCCCGGAAGAGCCCACGCCCCACGTATTCGAGGAGCCCGGGATCTCGGCGCCGGCGGACGATCCCCTCGTAGATCGCGCGGGCCCTCTCCGCGTCCATCACCTCGCCCTCGACCATCTTCCCCCCCATCGTCATCGCGAAGCGCGAGACCGCGGCGCCCTCGGGCAGCGGAAACAGGTAGGTGCCTTCCAGCTGCAGGTCGGTGCCGTTTCGGAAGGTCTGCTCCACCGTCACGTCGGCGACCGGGCCGTCGATCGTCACGGTCACGCGGTGCGTCGTGAGCGTCACCGGCAGGGACGGCGTGGTCGGTGGACGCCCCCCGACGGTCTGCGTGACGAGCAACCCGTGTGCGTGGACCTGCGTCGCGAGGGCCAGGAGCGAGACGGGCAGAAGAGCGGCGAGAGCGAGAAGAAGTCGGATGCGCATGGGAACCCCCTGGATCGGGAGTCCCCGCGCAACCGTCGTGCCCGGAGCCGGAGGCCCGGAATGCGCGATGCGGCGCGCGCGTCGATACGCGCACGCCGCATCGTTACTCCGCCGTAGCGGGGCGAGAGCCCCGCGCCCCACCACCACGCATCGGGGGCGCACCGGGGTCAGGTGAAATTCCGCGCTTTTCACCGGTCTCAGACCCCTCCGGTCTCGACGTGCCGTCACTCGGGCTTCGCCGGCACGAGCTCGTCGGCCTTGCCCGCGATCACCATACGGCCCGCTTGCCGAAGCGGCGCGGAGACCGCGTTGCTCGGGAGAGGCCGGCGCTGCCCATCAGAGGGTGAGCAGAGGAGGGCACATCGTCCACGGTCCGCACGCCACCGCGGCACGCACCCGGGCGAGGGTGAGAAACGCCTGCTCCCCTGCCCCCGATCAGCGCGCTGGAACCCGGATCTCGACGTCCTTCCCAGGGGCTTCGAACTCTCCCAGACTGACGAACTCCCCGTCGATCCGAGCCGAGATCCGGATCTTGCCGGGCGGCACGCCGGGGAGGCGGAAGCGGCCCTCGTCGTCCGACACCTGGGTGAACCACTGGACCGACCCGTTCGTGGCCGAGATGTAGGGCGACCGGACGGGCCGGCCGTGCTCGT
>JAUXCH010000180.1 GCA_030618975.1 Planctomycetia bacterium | reverse complement strand
GGAGTTGATGTGATGTGTTGTCTTCCTAAGACCGCTTGGCCTCCGACTTCCCGCTGGCGCCGCTCTGCATCTCGATGTCCAGGACGACCTGGTTGCTCAGCTTGCCCAGACCGGGAGCGGTGAACTCCGGCATCCGGCGGGTGGTCTGCCGAAACGTCCAGGACGTAAGCGGCGACATGTGGATGTCTTCCGGGTGGAGCCGCAACCAGTTCCCGGCTCCGATCGGGAAGTCCAGGTTCTCCTCGGCCACCTGCAGGAAGAGCTTCTTCATCTCCTCCAGCTTCTCGGGGTGCTTCGCGGACAGGTGCGTGGTCTGTGAGAAGTCCTCGCGGAGATCGTAGAGCTGCCACGTGTCGGTCGCGGAGTCCCACGACTTGTCAAAGCCGCCCTTGGCCGCATTCCAGGGTGTGAAGGGACCGAAGGCGCTGGCGAACCAGCCGTCGTGGTAGACACCGCGGCTCCCGTTGTTGTCGAAGAACTGGGTCTTCTTGCGCCCCTCGGCGGTGCCGTCGGTGAAGGTGTAGGCGAGGCTCGTGCCGTCGATCGGCATCTGCTCGTAGCCGTGCACGACCTTGGGATGGGGAATCCCGAGCAGCTCGTAGATCGTCGGCGCGATGTCGATCACGTGGTGGAACTGGGAGCGCATCGTGCTGTCCGGCTGGATGCGCTTCGGCCACGAGACCACCATGGGGTTGCGAGTTCCGCCGAAGTGCGCGGCGACGAGCTTCGTGCTCCGAAACGGCGTGGAACCGGCCCACGCCCAGCCTGCGTGGTACATGTTGTCGACCTTCGGCGAGCCCAGCGCGTCCAGGCCGCCTAGCTCGTTCAGGGCCGCCAGCTGCTGCTCGATGGTGTTGGGAATCCCGTTCTGGGCCAGGAGCTCGCTGATCGATCCCTCTTGACCCTCGGCGCTCGATCCGTTGTCGCCGAAGATGTAGAGGACGAGCGTGTTCTCCTCGAGGCCGCGCTCCGCGAGCCCTTGCAGCAGCTCGCCGACCTGCTGGTCCGTGTGCTCCATGAAGCCCGCGTAGACCTCCATCAACCTCCGCTGGAATGCGCGTTGCTCTTCGGGGACGTCGTCCCACGCCGCCAGGGTCGGATCGCGCTCGGTGAGCTTCGTGTTCGGCGGGATGACGCCCATCTCGAGCTGTCGCTCGTGGACGCGCTCGCGGTAGGCGTCCCAGCCGTCGTCGAACTTGCCCTTGTACTTGTCGGCCCACGCCTTGAACACGTGATGCGGACCGTGGACGGCGCCCGGCGCCCAGTACATGAAGAACGGCTTGTCGGGCGTGAAGGCCTGGTGCTCGTCCAGCCAGGCCAAGGCCTTCTCCTTCATGTCCGACGTCAGGTGGTAGGTCGGATCGTCGTGAGGCGGCTCCACGGCGTCGTAGTTCTCGGTGAGCCGCGGCTCCCACTGCGACGTCTCACCGCCCAGGAAGCCGTAGAAGTAGTCGAAACCGTAGCCGTTCGGCCAGCGGTCCTTCGGGCCCATGGACGTGGTCTCGGTGGCCGGCGTGTTGTGCCACTTGCCGAAGGCGGAAGTCGCGTAGCCGTACTCCTTCAGCACCTCGGCGATGGTCGCCGCCGTCTTGGGCATGATGCCCGTGTAGCCGTCGAAGGCCACGGCCCGTTCGGCGATCGTGCCGGAACCGATGCGGGTGTGGTTGCGACCCGTGAGGAGTGACGCGCGCGTCGGCGAGCAGATCGACGTGGTGTGAAACGCGTTGTAGCGGATGCCCTCGTCGGCCAGTCGACTCAGCGCCGGTGTGTGCACCTCGCCGCCGAAGGTGTCGGCGACGCCGAATCCCACGTCGTCGATGAGGACGATCAGGATGTTGGGCGCGTCCTCGGGGAGGCGCCGCGGCGCCTTGGGCCACTTCATCGTGGAGTCCTGGAGGCGCGGCTTGGTGACGCTCTCCGACGGCAGGGGCGGGAAGGGCAGGACGGAGCCGTCGGCGGGCTCCTCGGAGCGTGCGACGACGGCCGCAGCGCTGAAGACGGTGAAGACGAGACCGAGCACGAGCAGGATCCGGACCATGTCGGGGCTCCGCGGAGGGGGGGAACGGGCGTTGTCCCTTGCGGGGTGCCTGGCACCGCACAGAGGGGACGCGCCGGGAGAGCGGGGGCCGGGACCCGGTCGCGCTCGTTCGAACGGACGGGGACCCGCGGCGGCAGGACACCCGCCCTCTCTCCCCCGGCGGCGCACTATCGTAGGCACCCCGTCGGGTCCGGAATTGTCCACTTTGCGCAGCGAGGATCGCGTCCGCGTGAACTGGGAGAGCCAAAGGAGCGAGGTCGCCGCGTCGTGCATCCCGTCGTCCACGCAGGTGGGCGAGATCGAGGTGGACGACCCGAGCCTGCACGGGCAGGCCTCTCGTCCCTGGGACCTGATCTCGACGCCCCTGTCGGGCGGCGCGTTCCACCACGGCAAGCGCTACCTGGTGACGCCCGCGTTCACCGCATACGTCGAGACCTTCTCCCTGCCCACGCGCGTGCAAGGTCTGTCCCCGCCGGGACTCCTGACCGTGGCCGTACCGATCCGCCTGGGACCCCGATCCGCGTACTGGTCCGCGGAGAGACGCGCGCCGGGCTTTCCCGCCATGCTCCCCGGCAGCCTGGACGTCGTGATCGACGGCGGGCAGGTCCACCTGCTGGTGCTGATCGACCTCGCGCACCTGCGGGCGACCCTCACGCCGGAGGCCATCGAAGCCCTGGAGCGTGCGGCCGCCGGGCGCCTCCTGCCCGCCTCCTCCGCCGCGGTCCAGACGTTCGGCACCTGGCTGCTCGGGGTACTGGACGAGATGGTCGCCCGGCCGGGCGTCCTCGACCATCCGGCCGTGCTGCAGAGCCTCGAAGACGACCTGCTCGATCGACTCCTGCGAGCGATCGAGGTGCCCGCTACACGGGCCATGCCGACGATCCCGGCCCGGCGCCGCGGACTCGAGCGCGCGCTGGAGTTCCTGGGCACCGCGGACGCAGACGACGTGACCGTCCCCGCCCTCGGCCGCGCCGCGGGCTTGAGCCGGCGCACGCTGGAGCAGGCCTTCCGGGAGACGCTCGGGCTCACCCCGCTCCACTACGTGAAGCTCCGCCGGTTCCACCGGGCCCGCGCCCGGCTGCTGACCGCGACACGAGCCGACGCGAGCGTGGCGGACGTCGCCCACGAAGAGGGCTTCTACCAGTTGGGTCGCTTCGCCGGTCGGTACCGCGAGCTGTTCGGCGAGCGTCCGCTCCAGACGCTTCAGCGACCTGCGCTCGCGTGCCCGCCCGATCTTCGCTGACGCGGGGACGCACTCGCGACGTGAGCGGACCCCCTTGTACGGTGCCAGGCACCACGCAAGGGACAACGCCCGTTCTCCCCCCCCCTGCTCGAGCGCGCCCCCCTACGCGAACGGCCCCCCTACGACGCGAGCGGCCCCAACGCGACGACCTCCTCGAACGCTTCGGGGTGGCCTCGCACGTAGTCCCAGATGTCGTCCGGGCTCGCGGCCGCGGGCGGCACGCCGAAGTTCCTGCCCGCCTTCTGGTACGCCCACGCGACGAGCCAGGAGCAGATGGGGTAGTCCTCGGCGCGGATCAGGCGGCGAAAGACGTACGCGCCGAGGAGCGTCCAGTCCAGGAGGTGCGCGGCGACCATGAGCCAACCGTACTTCTGGCCGACGTCCTTCTCGGCGCTGCCGACGATCTTCGCCACGTCTTCGCCGCTGATGTCGCGCGGCCGGAAGACGGAGACTTCGTACCTGCGGGAGTTCCCGTAGCGCGCCCACAGCCGCTGCCGCCGCACGAAGGCCAGCGCCTCGACCACGACGGCGCTCTGCGCGGCGCCCCCCTCGACGACGACGCCGGCGTGGTTGACCTTCGTACGGCTCTCGCCGAAACGGCGCGTGAAGAAGCGGATGAGGCTGCCCAGCAGGGTCTTGCTGCGCGTGAGGATCACGTCGGCGGGCTGAAGCTCGGCGGGATCCGGCATCGCGACGCTCCTCGGTCGAGCGTCATGCTACGCCCCGGCCACGCGACGGACCAACACGCCGTCCCGCGCGCGGAGGCGCTCGCGGCTCCCGCACCCTGCGGAAAGGGCCCGTCGAGAGCGAGAGCGGAAACCGGCGGGACCGCCGGGCTGCCGGAACCGTGGGGCCGAGGCCCCGGGGGGAGTGCGCCCACAACCCGCCGGTATCCTGTGCCGCGGGAGAACGATGAACGAGACGCAGGACGAATCCGGGGCCGGCGAGGACGTGGTGATCCTCGTCGACGACGAGGACCGACGGATCGGGCAGGCGGAGAAGGCCACGTGCCATCGGCACCCGGTGCCGCTTCACCGCGCGTTCTCGGTGTTCCTGTTCGACGCGGCGGGCCGCACGCTGCTCACGAAGCGGAGCGCGGCGAAGGCGACGTGGCCGGGTTTCTGGAGCAACGCGTGCTGCTCCCATCCCCGTCCCGGGGAGGGCACGGCGGAGGCGGCCGCGCGGCGCGTCCGGGAGGAGCTGGGCGTCGAGGCCGACCTGCGGAGCCTGTTCTCGTTCCTCTACGAGGCGCGCTACGACGCGACCTGGGGCGAGCACGAGCTCGACCACGTGTTCGTCGGGCGCCTGGAGGGGGAGCTCGCTCCGGACCCGGCCGAGATCGAAGACTGGCGTCTCGTCGGCGCGGAGGCGCTTCGGACGTCCCTCGCCGTGGCACCCGATGCCTGTGCACCCCGGCCCGGTTCCCCCCGGCCCTACACGCCCTGGTTCCGGCTGAGCGCCGCGCGCGTGCTCGACGAGGCACGCGCCCTCGGGCTCCTCGACGGCGGGGCGTAGGGGCCCAGGGCGTCCGCGGGCGGCTCACGCCGAGTCGTGCCCTCCACTTCTTCGTCCCGGGCTCGCTCGTGGCGTACGGTCTCCGGGTGCGCATCCACGAGGTCGACCCCCTTCGGATCCTGCCCAGGCTGCTGGTCTGGGAGGCGCTCTCGGCCGAGAACCGGCGCGCCTGGGTTCTCGCTCCGCACGGCGAGGCCGCGCTTCCGGGCACGTACGGGATCGACGAGCACGCAATGCTCGACGGTGGGTTGCTGAGGACGACGACCACGGACCGGAGGCGGATCGCCGACGGCGCCAGACCGCTGCGCGTCCTCCTGCGGACTGCCGAACGATGCCGTGTCCTCGAGTCGGGAGAAGGCGTCCCGGCGGCCGTCCGCGCGTACCTCCGGGAGTCGCTCGACAAGGGCGAGTGCCAGGCCGTCCTGGGCAACCCGTCGCAGTACGGCTGGGACCCGGCCGGTGACCTCGCGCGGCGAGCGGCCTCGCGGGCCTGGGTCGAGGAGCTGGTCGGGCTCGGGGACCCGGTGGCCTGGGAGAAGGTGCGTCTCCGGGACGAGTGGGGCGACGGAGTGAGCTGGGAGCCCCTGCTGACGCCGGCCGTTCACGCGGCGCTCGTCGGCCTGGTCGACGAGGTGCGCGAGGCGGGAGGGACCGTCCGCTTCTCGAGCCTCTTCGAAGGGGTGTCGCAGTCCGAGCACGAGGTCCGGTCGGCGGCGCTGCAGGCCGCACTCCGCTACCTCGTGTTGTTCCCCCGGCTCCAGGTCGACCCGGCCCCCACGTTCCAGGTGGGTCTGGCACCGGGCGTGGCCCGCGGGCTCGACCGGAAGCCCCAGCCCGAACCCACCGTGGTGGAGGCCGACGTCGAGGCGACGCCCACGTTCTGGATCGCCGACATGATGTCCGTGCTGCTCGACGCAGCAGCCGGGGAAACGCGGGTCAAGGCGAACGGGAGCGACCTCTATCAGAAAACGGAGGAGCGCCTGGTGGCGTCGCTCGGGTCGCTCCCTCCGCTGGTGGAGGAGTGGGCGCAAACCGACGGTCTCCACCGCCTGGCCTGTGCGGTCTGGGCCCTCCAGGCCCACAATCTGGTGCATCTCGAGATCCAACCGAACGGCCGGCGGTTTCTGCGCCCGACGCCGGCGAGCCAGGCCTGGCTGGCCGCGCCGCCCGTGGAGAGGGTGCGGACGGTTGCGGACCGGATCCGCGCCGGGGGCGCGGACGGCGCGGCGTCGCGGGGAAGTGGGCGCGAGGCCGAGTACCTGGCGCCGGACGTCTCCGACCACGACCGGGCCCTCGACGGGATTCTCGACGCGGATCTCGCCGCCGCCATCCGGGCGGCGCTCGCGCAGATTCCCTCGGACGGGGCGGTCGGCCTCGATTGCTGGCTGCACCAGCAGGCGTACGAAGCGAATCCGCTGACCGGCGAGGGTCCCGGGGGCCACGCCTTCGGCGCCCGCAGCCGCGGATACCGGTGGGCCGGCCCGGAGGAGTGCGAGCTCGCCTGGCTCCGGGTCCTGTCGTCGTCCATCACGTGGCGCCTGATCCCGTTGGGCGGCGTCGCGCTCGGCGCGCCCGGGCCCGGCAGCGAGGAGCCCATGATCGCGCTCACCAGCGTCGGACGCTATGTGATCCGGGCCACGGACGACCTCGAGCTTCCCGGGGGGGAGGCGCCCAAGGCGCGCGTCCTCGTGCAGCCCAACTTCGACGTCGTGTTCCTCGGCCCGGCGCCGGAGATCGAATCCCTGCTCGCGCCGTTCGCCGAGCGGGTCGGCCACGGCGTCGGCACGTTGTTCCACCTCAACCGAAAGGCTGCGATGCGCGCGGCGGCCGCCGGCCTGGACGCCGAGGAGGCGCTCGAGCGACTCACGCGCGCCCACGACGGTCCCCTCCCCGAGAACATCTCACGTTCCGTGAGCGACTGGTTCGCGAGGGTCCGGGTCGTGGAGTCCTCGCAGGTGCTGATCCTCAGGTGCCCGGACGAGGACACCGCGAGCCGCGTGGCGGCGGCGGGCGACACGCACGCCACGCGGCTCGGCCCCCAGGTGGTGGAGATCGAAAGCCGGGAGGCGCTCCGGCGCATCGAGAAGAAGCTGGCGAAGGAGGGGATCTTCGTCGAGTGGACCGCGCCGGAGGAGGGATACGGCAACCGCCCGCGTCGATCGAGGCGGCGCCGCCGCCGGTGGTAGCGCGCCGGGTGCGGTCGGGGTCGGGACGAAAACGACGGCGTTCGCGCGTCTCCCGCGGCCCGGGAGACTGGGCGACGGGGGCGCGCGGCGGGAGGCGGGAGGGGCCCGAGTCGGCGGGTCAGCGACCGATCGACCGGTAGAAGCCGACCCGCGCGTCCACCTTCGCGGGTTGCTTCCGAAGCGACCCCCACGCGAACACGAGCACGCCCGTCGCCGGAAGCCGCGTGCCGTGCTCGAGCACCGACGCGACCTGGTTCACGGGCACCGGCTCGCCCCCGTCCGACAGCTGCACGATCGGCCCGATGCAAACGCGGACCTCCTCGCCGTCCTGGCCCCCGACGCCCAGGTACTTGCCGAGCCAGGTCGTCTGCCGGGAGATCCAGGCCGGTGCCACGCTTCGCTTCGGAGGTTCTCACTCCGGCCCAGGCGAGGCCCGGGAGCGCGAGACGGAGGGCAGACGGGGTGTGCGAGAGCCGCCACCCTCGTCAGGGGGGGGGGGCTGGTTCTCCATCCCTGCGTTCGTCGGCCAGACAGACGGCGCCCCCCCGCGTCACTCCCCCGAACTGTCGGGAATGGGCTCCAGGACACGGGCCTCCGCCCGCCGCACCGCGGTCGTCATGGGCTCGGTGTCGAACCTCTCCGTAACGACCCCGTCCTCCCGGGTCACCCAGCTGACGCTTCCGTCCGCCCCGAGAATCACTTGCCAGCTGTTGCCCGCCGCGATGTCGTTCTCGATGCTCTCGGCGACCGCCTGCCCCAGCGCGTCGCTCTCGACCAGCAGCCCCATCTCCGTGTTGAGGTCGACCGACCGAGGATCGAGATTGAACGAACCGACGAACACGATCTTCCTATCGAAGACCATGGTCTTGGCGTGCAGTCCGAAGGCGGTCTTGTGCTCGGCCAACTCCTTGGCCGTGAACTGCGCTCGTTCCGTCTTCGCATCGGGTCGCATCTCGTAGACTTCGGCGCCGGCAGCGAGCATCTTCTTGCGTTGCTTGCGGTAGGCAACGAACGCAGACAGGTGATTGTCCGCGGCCATCGAGTTGGTCGCGAGTCGGACCCGCACGCCCCGCTTGACCAGCGCCTCGATCTCCTTGCCGCCGTTGGCCTCCAGAATGAGATAGGCACTCTGGATGAGGGCCTCGTCGGTGGACTGGGCCGCCGCGCGGCCAATCGTCACACCCGTTCGGTCCAACTCGTCGTGGGACTGCGGCTTGCCGTCCTTGTTCGGAACGTCGTCGACCAGCATCTTCCCCTTGCCCCACAGCAGGTCCTTCTCGAGCCTTGCCATTTCGGC
>JAUXCH010000123.1 GCA_030618975.1 Planctomycetia bacterium | reverse complement strand
GGTCCCGCCCCCCGAGGACGCGGCTGCGGGTCTCGTCGAGGCCGCGAAGCTCGATCTCGAGCAGGCGCGGCAGGCGCTGGCCGACTGGGAGGCTGCGCACCCCGAGCTGATGGAGAAGTTCGGCCTGCTCAGGGCGTGCACCGACGTGCGGTCCGAGGCCGCTCGCCTCTGCGAGGCCTATCCCGGGCCCGACGCCACGCAGGCGGAGGCGCGGGTCTACAACGAGGTCATGCGGGCTTTCGTGGCCGCGGACCCCAAGCGTATGGAGGCCGCCCAGCGGATCGTCGAGGAACTGAACAGCGAGCGCCTGAAGCCGCTGTTCCTCGAGTCGTGGGAAGGCGTGAACTTCTACCTGCCGCACGTGCGGATCACGATGGGCAGGATGGAGGCCGCGGGCGAGTGCGTGGAGTCCGAGGAGTATGGCGCGCTCGTGCGGCGCATCCACGAGGCGCAGGCCGCCGTCGAGAAGGCCGCCGCCGGCGGTTGACCACGCTTCGGGGTCCGGACGCGATGCACGCTGGTTCGCGGGCGCCCGTGAATTGCCAAGGGGGCGGGCCGGGGCCCGCCCCCCCAGGTAGATCGGTTCTTCAGCGGCCGTGGGGGACGGCCATACCGCCCAGACCGGCCGGCATCAGCTCCGTGTGATCCACCTTGCCGTCGCCGTTCTTGTCGGCCTTCTCGAAGACGCCGTCGAGGTCCTGCGCGTCGACCTGGCCGTCACCGTTGGTGTCGAGCAAGGTCTCCAGGAGTGCGGTGTCGCCGCCCGGGACGGGCATCCCGTGGATACCCAAGCTCTTCGAGAGCCCCGCGAGATCGAGACTGCCGTCTTCCTTCGTGAGCGCCCTCACGGCCGCCGCCCACTCCTCCCGGGTGATCACGCGGTCGCCGTCCGCGTCCGCTCGGCGGGCGACCAGTCCGAACGCAGCAAGGTGCCTCAGGGATTCGGGGAGCAGTTCGGCGAGGGCGTTCGCCATCGGGTCCTCGGCGTCGCCCGGCTTGCCGGGAGGCGCGGGAGGGGGAGCCGGCGGCATCCCGCCGTGGGCCCCTGAGAACAGCCACGGCAGGATCTGCACGCCGGTCCACGTCCGGCAGCCGGGCTGCCCGAAGCAACCGGGGCCGCCCTGCATGCCGCGCGCGCCGTGCATCGGGCCCATGCCCACCCTCCAGGTCATGCCGTGCATCGGGCCCGCGTCCGGGGTCCACGGTGTGCCGTGCATGCCGGGGCCGCCGTGGCCGCCCAGCAGGCGGGGCAGGAGCTTCCTCCAGCCCGAGGCGTCGTCGCCGCGCGGCCCGCCGAAGACCTGGTGGAAGCCACCGCCCGGCGTACCGAGGAACACGGCGGCGTGGTTCTCGCGGACGCCCTTCGCGAGCTTCTCGTCCAGCGCGTCCATGTCGCTCTTCGTGACGACGCCGTCCTTGTCGGCGTCGAGGAAGGCGAAGCCGCTCGTCACCTTCTGGTACTCCTCCCACGTGATCCGACCGTCGCCGTCGAGGTCGAAGGTCTTCGCGTGGGTCTCCCAAGGTCCGGCGTCCCGAAGTCCGGTGTCCACGTCCGGCTTCGGCGGAGGGGCTTGTGTCTCGTCGTCCGCGCGCGCCTGTGGGGCGGACTCCACGTACTCGCCCAAGATCAGGAGCGCCGTGAGGGCCAGGGGGAACAGGATCGCAAATCGCATGGTTCGTCTCCGTGTCGTTCGAGGTCTCGTTCGATCCTGTCTACGGGTCCGATCTTTCGATCCTCTGAAGGGGAAAGCGCTTTTCTTCCACTTCCAGCCCGCCTGCGACGTAAGACATTCGCAAGGTCTGTCGGGCAACGTGAACGACGTGAGCGATCGCATCCTCCTGGTCGAAGACGACGAGAAGCTCGGGAGCCAGATCTCCCGGCATCTCTCCGATCGTGGATTCGACGTGACGTGGCGCAAGGACGGAGACGCCGCGCTCGAGGAGGACCCCGAGCGCTACCGTCTCGTCGTGCTCGACCTCATGCTGCCCGGGACGTACGGCATGGACGTGCTCAAGTCGTATCGCCGTGCGCACGACGTGCCCGTCCTGATCCTCAGCGCGCGCAACGAAACGAGTGACAAGGTCCGCGCGTTGGAGCTCGGCGCGGACGACTACCTGACCAAGCCCTTCTGGCCGGAGGAACTCGTCGCGCGCGTGCAAGCGCGGCTCCGGCGACCGGTCCTCCAGCGCAGCGACGTGATCCGCGTCGGCGGCCTCGAGATCCGCGAGTCGGCGCGCGAGGTGGTGGTCGAGGGCGAGCCGGTCTCCCTGACGCGCGTCGAGTTCGATCTCCTGCTCGCGCTGGCGCGACGACCGGGCGTCGCCGTCGAGCGCACGTGGCTGGCCGAGCGCGTTCTCGATCCGGAGCGCCCCGGTACCGAGCGAACGCTCGACGTGCACGTGTCCCGGCTGCGCAAGAAACTCGGCGCCTGCGGGTCGCTCGTGCGCACGGTATGGAGCATCGGCTACAGGCTGGATACCGAGGCGGCCTCGTGAGCCTGCGCACGCGGCTCGCCCTGACCATCCTCCTCACGGCGATTCCGCTCGCCGCGGGTCTGGTCTGGCTGCGCGCCCACACCCGCCGCCTCGCGCAGGAGCGTTCGCTTCACGATCTCGTCGTCACCGTGATGCAGGCGGGGGGCCGCGAGATGTGCGAGGCCTTCCCGGACATGTTCTCGGGTGGCCACGCGCTTTTCGGCCCCGGAAGCCTGCGGGTCGAGAACGTCCGGAGTGTCGAGAGCGGGGAGGAGATGGAGGGTCTCGAGGAGGCGCTGCAGGGCCTGGAGGGCGGGGAAGCCCTCGGGAAGGTGCTGGAGCGGATGAAGGGTCTGCAGGGGAAGGAGGGACGGGTGACCGGCTTCCTGCCGGGGCCCGGTCGGCCTCCGTCCTCCCAGAGCTCCGTGTCCTTCTCGGGCCTGATCCGTCCCGAACCGCCGCCGGAACACCACTTCGCTCTGTGGGCGTACCGTGCGGATCTCAGCGGCGCGAGCACGGTCGCGCCGCCGATCCCGGTGCGCATTCGGGTGAAGCTGGATGCCGGCGACGCGACCGCGAGCGAGGTCTTCGAGCGCCGGGGCACCTCCGTGCTGCGCATGGGGATCCGCATGCCCTGGGCGGACGGGCCCTGCGCGGTCATGGTCGCCGAGCGGGCCCTGCCGCCGAGCGACGACGACCCCATGATCCTCTGGGGCCTCGCCATCCTCTGCGGTGGCGTACTGCTTGCCGTCTTCCTCGCGGCCGGTCCGATGGTCCGGCGCATCCGCCGGCTGAAGGCGGATGTGAAGCGCTCCGCGGCCTCCCGCTACGAGAGTCCCGCACGCATCGAGGGACGGGACGAGATCGCAGACCTGGCCCGCACCTTCAACGAGGCCGCCGAGGAAGTGCGCGCGCACGTCGCGGCCGTCGAGGAGCGCGAGGAGACGCTCAGGCGCTTCGTGGCCGACACGACGCACGACGTGATGACCCCGCTGACGGTGCTCCAAGGACACCTGTCCGCCATTCGGGAGCGCACCCTCAGCGGAGAGGCCGTGGATCCGGCCGAGGTCCGCTCCAGCCTCGAGGAAGCGCACTACATGGGCTCGCTGATCCACAACCTCGACGCGGTGGCCAAGCTCGAGGCCGCGTCGAAGGACCTGACGAACGGCGGCATCGACCTCGCCGCGCTCGTCGTACGCGTCGTCGAGCGGCACCGGCCGATCGCCCGGACGCGAGGCATCGACGTCGAGTTCACGGTGCCCGAGGCGCCCGTCGAGGCAGCGGGCGACGTCACGCTCCTCGAGCAGGCCGTCAGCAACGTGGTCCACAACGCGGTTCGCTACAACGAGGACGGCGGTCACGTGAGCGTGTTGCTCGAGTCCGACGGCGACCGGTTCGTGCTGCGGGTGCTCGACGACGGACCCGGCGTGCCGCCGGAAAGCTTGCCGATGCTGGCAGAGCGGCGCTTCCGTTCCACGGAGGCTCGGACGCGCAGGAAGGACGGCCGGGGCATCGGCCTGGCCATCGCGAAGGACGTGGCGGAGCGACACGGACTCACGCTCACGTTCGCCAACCTGGACCCCCACGGCCTCGAGGCCCGCTTCGAAGGACCCCGCCTCGGGGCCGGGTGACACGCCTCAGGGGGGAAGAGAAAGAACCGGTGCGGCGAAGCACGCTTCGGGAACGACGCTTCGGGAACGACGCTTCGGGAACGACGCTTCGGGGGGCGCTTCGCGGCGCTTCGGGGGGCGCTTCGGGGTCAGGTGATTCTCCGCGCTTCTCGCGGTGAACACCCCGGGGGCGCCCGTCCCGCTTCGAGCGCTCGCGGGCTGCTCCTGGGTGGGTGGCGCTCCCGCCGCGGATGCGTCACCATGGACCGTCCACGGGAGATACCCATGCGCATCCTCGCGACCTCCGTGCTTCTCGTCCTGCTCCTCGTGCCCGTCCTCGCGGGCGACGCGGAGGGCATCCGGAATCCCGGCTTCGAGGAGGGCGCGGCGGACGGCCCGCCGGCGCGCTGGTTCATGCCCCCCACGTCGCGCAACGCCGGCTTCGAGCTCCTCTCGTCCACGGACGAGCCCTTCGAGGGGCAGCGCTGCCTGTTCCTGCGTTACACGAAGGGGACGAGGCTCCGGGGATTCGGCAACGTCATGCAGTCGATCGATGCCGCGCCGTACCGCGGCAAGCGCGTGCGACTGAAGGCGGCCGTCCGGATCCAAGGCGCGGGGATCCGGGCCCAGATGTGGATGCGCGTGGACCGTGAGGGAGGGGAGCGAGGCTTCTTCGACAACATGGGCAACCGGCCGATCCGGACCTCGAAGTGGGAGGAGTTCGAGATCGAGGGCGACGTCCACGACGACGCGAGCTCGATCAACGTAGGGCTGATGCTCCTGGGCGGAGGCGGCGTGTACGCCGATGCCTTCTCGCTCGAGACCGTCGGAGGGGCGCTGCCGCCCTACGAACCGGAGGCGCCGAGCGCCTTGCGCGGCCGTGCGCTCGACAACGTGGTCGCCTTCGCGAAACTGCTCGGCTACGTTCGTCACTTCCACCCGAGCGACGAGGCCGCCGAGGCGGAGTGGGACCCGACGGCCATCGCCGGCGTGCGGGAGGTCGAAGGGGCGAAGAGCGCGAAGGAGCTGGCCGATCGCCTGCAGGCGTTCTTCCGCCCCGTCGCGCCGACGCTCGTCGTGCATCCGAAGAGCAATCGCGTGCGTGCGCTGCCGGGCACCGAGCGGCCGGAGGGCGACGGTCCCTTTTCCGTCCGACAGTGGCGCCACAGCGGGTTCGGGCAGTCGGAAGGGCTCTACCGCAGCGACAGGCGGCAGGAGATGCTTGCAGGCTCCGGGTTGCCCGCGGACTTCGTCGATCCCAAGGACGCGTTCCGGGCCGACCTCGGCGGCGGCGTGGCCTGCGTGCTGCCGCTGGCGGTGTACGCGGAAGAGGGCGGCACGCTGCCGAGGGCGACGGGCACGCCACCCTGGGAGCAGCTTCCGAAGAACCACGTGGCGTCGGGGAACGACCGGGCGACCCGGCTCGCCGACGTGATCCTGGCGTGGAACGTCTTCCAGCACTTCTATCCCTACTTCGACGTGGTGGAAGCGGACTGGGAATCGGAGTTGCCGAAGGCGCTCTCGGCCGCGGCGCAGGACGAGGACGAGCGTGCATTCCTCGACACGCTGCGGCGCATGGTGGCCGCGCTCCACGACGGCCACGGGAACGTGTTCCACGCGTCCGACAGCCGGCCGCTGCGCCTTCCGTTCCGGTGGGACTGGATCGACGGCGAGCTCGTCGTGACGCAGGTGGGGAAGTCACTCGAGGGGGCTCTTGCGCCCGGGGACGTCGTGGAGACGATCGACGGAAGGAAGGCGAGCGCCGTGTTCGCCGAGGCGGAGGCGCTGATCAGCGGGGCGACCCCGCAGTGGCGCCGCTTCCGCGCCCTGAGGGAGATCGCGCGCTTCGAGGCGACGGAACCCGTGAAGCTGCGCATCCGGGTGCTCGCCTCGGAGGATGCGAGAAGGACGGTCAGGGTATCGCCTGCTCCCGTCAGCGAGACGCCCGCCGAGCAGAGACCCGACAAGGTCGCGGAGCTAGAAGACGGCATCTGGTACGTCGACCTCGGACGAATCGACGACGGCGATTTCCGCGGCGCCCTGGCCGACCTGGAGCAGGCCGAAGGCATCGTCTTCGACATGCGGGGCTATCCCAGCAAGCTTGGCTTCGGGACCTGGTTCCCGCACCTCATGAAGGAAAGGGGCACGAGCGCCCAGTGGCGCGTGCCCGTCGTCACGCTCCCGGATCGGAAGGACATGGTGTGTCCCCTGCGTCCGGGGTGGAGGATCGAGCCGAAGGCCCCCTACCTCGAAGCGAAGCGCGCCTTCCTCCTCGACGGCCGCGCCATCTCGTACGCCGAGTCCTGCATGGGCATCGTGGAGCACTACGCCCTGGGCGAGATCGTCGGAGGGGCGTCGGCGGGGACGAACGGAAACGTCAACCCGTTCACGTTACCGGGTGGCTATCGCGTGATGTGGACGGGTATGCAGGTCCTGAAGCACGACGGATCGCAGCACCACGGGGTCGGCATCCTGCCGACGATCCCCGTTTCGAAGACGCGCGCGAGCGTGGCGGCGGGGCGCGACGAGATCCTGGAACGGGCGGTCGAGGCGGTGCGGTAGCCGCGTCTCGGAGGGAAGCCCGCGAAAAGCGCGGAATTTCACCTGACCCCGAAGGCCCCCGAAGGCCCCGAAGTTCCCAAAAGGCCAGTCTAGGTTGTGGAAGAGGGCCTTCGGAAGTATTGTTGGACGTACTTTTGGAGGTATTGCCATGACCAAGGTGCCCGAGATCATCCCTGTCACAGACCTCCGGCAAGACGCTGCGGCAGTTCTGCGGAGGTTGAAGAGCTCCCGTGAGCCGTTGGTGATCACACAGCGTGGTCGAGCGGCGGCCATCATGCTAAATCCTGAGGCCTACGAGCGCTCGCGGCAAGAGCGCGAGCTCCTTCTGGCTTTCGCGCGAGGCGAGCGCGAGATCGCCTTGGGCAAGGGGCATAGTCTGGACAGCGTCCTCCGGGAGGCGGATGCGCTCCTGGAAGCTGACTCGTAGTGCGCATCCGCTTCACCCCGACAGCACGGTCGCAACTTCTCGACAATCTCGAGTTCATTCGCCGTGACAAGCCGTCCGCAGCGCGCCGGCTACGACGCCGAGTCGAAGAGTCTCTTCGGCGGCTGGAAGATCACCCGGACTCGGGACGTCGCATCCCGGAGTTTCCTGAAGCGCCGCACCGGGAGGTCATCGTCCGTCCCTTCCGTTTCTTCTACCGGGTGGAGAAGCGGACAGTCTGGATCGTAGCGGTCTGGCACGGAGCCCAGTTGCCGAAGCCTCCGCGATGACCGCCTGACGAGCCGATGCAGCGGACGGTGCCTTGCGCCATGGTGCCGCCGCTGATCGGAGTGGCGTTGGCACGACCTTGCCGGGTTTGGGCCGCGAGACGAGGCAACATCTTCCGGTGCAAGGGGTTGCGCCCGTGGTCATGATGACCTCCTCCTACAGGCAGCACTCAGGACGTGCGAAAAACGCGGAGTTTCACCTGACCCCGAAGACCCCAGCGGTGCGGACCAGACCTACGACGGCTTGGATGACGCCGCCTGCTTCGAGAGCGCCGACAACTCGCTCCTTACCCGCAACGTGCCGGAGCTCGTCATCGTCTACACCACCCCGTAGCGAAGGCGGGGAGTGGGATAGGATGGGGCCCATGAGCGCGTCGGAAGCAACCACCGTTCCGCCGGATGTCGCCGCGCGGGTCGTCAAGGCGGTCGCGCCGCGGGCTGGAGACGTCCGGGTGCAGGACGTGCGCATCGGCCTCGCCTACACCGCCGTCCGGCTCGCGGACGGTCGCGTCGGGGTCGCGTACACGTTTCGCGACAGCGTCCGCGGATGCTGCTCGGCGCGGCCGGGAGGCGAATCCCTCGCCGGTCGCCCGGCCGCGCAGCTCCTCCCTCTGCTCGCGTCCGAGGACCCGATCGAGGCGGCCGTCGGTCTTGCGACGGCGGACGCGATCACGAATGGGGATCCGGCGGGCCCCGTTCTCGAAGGCGACGTCCTTGAGCACCTCGATATCGGGCAGGACGACGACGTGGGAATGGTCGGCCACTTCGAGCCGCTCGTGGCGCCCCTCGAGAGGCGCGCGCATTCCCTTACGGTCTTCGAGCGCGTGGAGGAGGCCGCAGGCCGGGTCCGTCCGGCACGAGAGGCTCACGCCGGACTGCCCCGCTGCCACGTCGCGCTGATCACGGCGACGAGCCTCCTCAACCGGACGCTCGGCGGCCTGCTCCAGGCATCCGAGTCCTGCCGTCAGGTCGCACTGCTCGGCGCGTCCACGCCGCTCGTTCCGGAGGCCTTCCTGGACACCCCCGTCACCGTGCTTTCCGGGGTCGTCATCGAGCGGCCCGACGACGTGCTGCGCGTCGTGTCGGAAGGCGGTGGAATGCGTCAGTTCCGGGGCCTCATCCGCAAGGTTGGCCTCCGCGTCGTGTAGGCGGCGATCTGCCCTCGCAGGGAAACGGCATCCGGCGCTCGCGGGCACCCAGCGCCCGCGGCAGCGGGATGCGACGAGATCCTGGAGCGGGCGGTCGAGCCGGTGCGATAGCCGCCTCTCGGGGGGAAGCCCGCGAAAAGCGCGGAATTTCACCTGACCCCGACCCCCTGACCCCGCCCCCTCGAGCTCAGGGCTGCTTCGCCGGCTTCTTCTTCTTGACGATGGCCCGTTCCTCTTCGGGAATCGGAGGAGGAATCGGTTCGTTCGTGATCCTGCGCACCGCGCCGATGCGGGGGGGGCAGGCGTGGAAGCAGGTGCCGCAATGGGTGCACACGTCCTGGTCGATGACGTGGATGGTCTTCTTGCCCCCATCGATGCCCTGAATGGGGCATTTGTTGAGGCAGATCTGGCAGCCCACACACAGTTCCGGATCGATGTAGTAGGCGGGGAGGTCCTCGGCGACTGAAGCCGGGTCCGCGAGGAAGTCGTCGAGCAGCTGGATGGTCTTCTCGTTCTCGAAGAGCTTTGTGTAGGCCTCTTCGGACTTGACCTGCACCTGCAACTTCTCGCGCGCCAGGATCTTGAGCTGGGGGACCATCTTGCCCACAGACTCCAATCCGGCTTTCAGGGCGTCCGCGTCGAGTCCCTCGATCTCGCCTAGGGGGCCGAGATCTCTGATCTCGTTGCTGAAGTCCGTCATGATCTCGGCAAATCGAGTTCCCTCGGATGCCGAGATCCACTCGATCCGCAGTCGTTCGGGCTTGAGGCCGATGTGCTCGAGCATCTTCTTGCCCAGGTGCATGTTGGCCAGTGCGTCGTAGTTGCCCTCGGTCACGTAGTGACACTCACCGAGCCAGCAACCTCCGATGATGACCCCGTCCGCTCCGTGGGCCAGCGCGCGGATCAAGAACGCCAGGTCGACCCGGCCGCTACACATGACCCGGATGATCCTGACCTCGGTCGCGTATTGCTGTCTGGAGACCCCAGACAGATCGGCGGCGGCGTACGCTCACCAATGGCAGAGGAAGGCGATGATCCTCGGTTTGAACACGAACCCGGCGCTCACGCTCGTCTCCCGTCGTTCTGGTCGTCCTCGGTCGGCACGGTCTGGAGCTCCTAGGGCGCGACCAGGGCCGCGTCGATCTGGGCGTTGATCTCGTCGTCGGTGAAGTGCTTCAGGAGAATCGCGTTCGTCGGACACTTCGCGCAGCACAGGCCGTC
>JAUXCH010000331.1 GCA_030618975.1 Planctomycetia bacterium | reverse complement strand
GGGGGAGGCGCCAGCGCGTAGGTCGGCACGGCCCCTTCCGCCCACCAGGCGCGGGCCACTTCGAACCGGGCGGCGTCGAGTGCGGCGAAGCGTGCCCCGGCTTCCTCGGAGAGGCTCTCCCGGACGGCGGCCTGCAGGCCCCGGGCTCCGGCCTCGATGACGACGCGCTCCTGGAGGTGGCCGAGGATGCGGCGTCTGGACCCGGCCAGCGAGGCGGGATCCGATCCGGGCTCCAGGAGCCGGGCGGCCCGCTCCACGCCCACGGGTTCCAGCAGGTGGCACGCGCCGTCCAGGTCCACGAGCGGCACGGGGCCGCGGCAGAGGGGGTAGAGGGTGCGCCCGGGCTCCTCGCCGCACCGTTCGAGAAGGGCGCGGCGCGCCACGGCCCCGTCGAGGGCACACCGCACCAGCCGCTCCGTCTCGGCGCGAAACGTCTCCGCCCCTCCGCGGCCGGCCCGGAGGGCGGCCGCCACCAGGTTGAGCCCGGTCGCGCTGGCCGCCGATATGTCACCCTCGGGGAACCGCAGCGGATCGGGCGCCTCCGCCTCGCGCAGCCTCAGCCAGCGGCTGCCACGGGTCGGGGTGCCGGCCTCCTCGAAGGCGACGACGGGGTCGCCCATCTCGGCCGCCGTCGCCAGCGCCTCGCGCACCAGGGCCCTGGCCGCGGCGTCGGGCGGTCCCGCGCGGGGGAGCACGAGGGTGAAGCGCGGTCCGCGGGACCGGCCCCGGCGCCTGAGCGCGGCCGCCTCGCGAAGCAGGATGCGGCCGACCTCGCGGGCCGTGTCGGCGAAGTCCCCGTACGTCCGGCCCGGGGGAGCCGGCGGCGGCACGGCGCGCCCGGCGAGTCGGGCGGGGACCTCGGCGGCGAGCCCCACCTCCAGTTCGAGCAGCCCGCCGCGCGCGGGGAACGCCGCCCACTGGGGCGAGCGGAGCAGCTCCCGGATCTCCTCCGCGAGCCGGTCCTCGTCGAGGTGGGAGAGGAAGGGGGCCAGGTGGACGTTCACGTCCTCGATGGCCAGGCGGCGGGCGGCGAAGGGACGGTAGCGCCTGAGAATCTCGCCGAACGCGGCGGCGACGCGCCGCGGACCCATGGCACGGGACGAGGTCTCGCCCTCGAGGTGGCGGTCCAGGAGCGTCCCGACGGGCAGGGCGACCGCGGTCAAGGCGAGCGGCGCGCCGAGATCGTAGAGGTGCAGATCGCCCAGGCGGTGCGCCTCCGCGGTCGGGGTGGGAATCACCTCGTCGAGCACGTACTGGCCGAGGACGGCCTCGCCGACGAGCCGGCTGAAGGCCTCGGGATTCTCGGCGCGGCGCCCCGACGGCCCCCGCGCGAGCCAGTCCTGGAGGTCGCCGCGCGCCACGCCCACCCGGTCGTCCTCTCCGAGACGGCTGCCCAGGCCCCGCCCGTGGAGCTCGGCACGCGCCAGGGCGCACACGAGCGAGTGGGACACCCGGGGCGCGCCGGAGGCCAGCACCCGCTCCTCGACGGCCCGAGCCACGTCCTCGGCCTCCGCGCGCGGGAGGTCGTCCACCCGGACCAGGGCGTCGGCGAGGGCCGCCTTGGACCAGGCGGCGGCATCGGAGCCGTCCTCTCCCCCCAGCAGGACCGCGGCGCCCTGCTCCAGACCGAGCCGGGCGGCGCGGGCTGCCGCCCGGCGCTCGCGGTGGAGGATGTAGGCCTTCGCCGTGCGGGCGTGGCCGGTTTCGATCAGGACCCGCTCCACGACGTCCTGGACGTCCTCGATGGACGGCGTGCCCAGGTCCCGCCGCTCCAGGCTCGCGACCACGACCCCGGCGAGCTCCTCGGCCAGGAACCGGTCCTCCCCGCCCATGGCCCGGGCGGCTCGGAAGATGGCGTCGGAGATCTTCGCCCGCTCGAAGGGCACCAGACGGCCGTCCCGTTTTCGAACCTGCTGGATGCCCTTCACGAACGCTTCTGCCCCTTCCGTCCCTTCTGGGGCCTCGCCGGACGCTTGCGCCGGCCCGAGGAGAGCATGGGTTTCACCTCGTCCACGAACTCCGTGATGTCCTGGAAGTCGCGATAGACGGAGGCGAATCGAACGTACGACACCTGATCCAGCTTCTTCAACTCCCCCATGGCGAGCTCGCCGATGTACGTCACGGGGACCTCGGACTCGTACTCCTCGAGGATCTTGTTCTCGATGAACTCGGTGATCGCCTCGAGCCGGGCGATCGGGATGGGCCGCTTCTCACAGGCCTTCACGAGTCCCAGGAGGACCTTTCGCCGATCGAAGGGCTCGCGGGTCTCGTCCTTCTTGATGACCCTCAGCGGACTCTCCTCGATCCGCTCGTAGGTCGTGTAGCGCCGCCCGCACTGGGTGCACTCGCGGCGCCGGCGGATGGCGAACCCGTCGCCGCTCGCACGCGAGTCCACGACCCGGTCGTCGTCGATCTTGCAGAAAGGGCATCTCATGCCCGCTCCCTCGCCGATCCCCGGCTGCTGCGCGGGCCTGGGGGATCCTGCCGGCCCGCACCACAATCCCTTGTGGCAGCAGCAAAATATCACCCATACAGGTAGGGTGCAAAGCCCGCGGTCCCGACCCGCCCGAAACGCCGGAATTCCGTCCGTGCTCGGCAATCAGTCCGCATAATGAGCGCCACCGCCTCGGCAGGGGGGTGGGAGGAGTCCGCGTGACCGTTGCCATCCTCGCCGACATCCACTCCAATCTCGAGGCCCTCACGGTCGTCCTCGACCACATGGAGTCCAGGGGCATCAGCCGGATCGTCTGCCTGGGCGACATCATCGGCTACGGTCCCAACCCCCGGGAGTGCCTCCAACTCCTGTACCGCTCCGAGGTCGCCATCATGGGCAACCACGAGGAAGCGGTGATGTTCTACGGGGAGGACTTCAACCCGAAGGCGAGAGCTTCCCTCGAGTGGACGAAGGACCAGCTCAACTCGACGGAGCACGACCGGACCGAGAACTACGACCTCTGGAACTTCCTCGGGACCATGCAGCAGGTCGTGGAGGACGGCGACACCATGTACACGCACGGGAGCCCGCGGGTGCCCACGCGCGAGTACGTCGTGCCGGCCGACATCCGCAACCGGGAGAAGATGCAGGGCATCTTCGATCTCTTCCAGCGTGTGTGCTTCATCGGGCACAGCCACGTGCCCCACATCTACACGTCCGACATGAAGCACGCCTCTCCGGAGTCGTTGAAGGACGCCATCGACCTGCGCAAGCTGGGCGATCGCAAGGCCCTCATCAACACCGGGAGCGTCGGCCAGCCGCGCGACGGCGACCCCCGCACCTCCTACGCCACCTTCGACGGCGACATCGTCCGGTTCTTCCGGCTCGAGTACGACGTCCAGAAGACCGTGGACAAGATCTACGCCACCGAGGGGCTGCCCAACTTCCTCGCCGACCGCCTGCTGGTCGGCCGCTAGACCGTCCCGGCCGCGGCCCGGGGAGAGGCCTGGGGCGCGGCCCGGGGGGTGGCCTGGGGCGTGGTTTGTCTCGCCGCCTCCTGCCCGCCCCCCCTACACTCTGCGATTCACCTGCCCGGGAGAGGCCTGGACGCCATGGAACGCCGGATGCTCCTGGCGGTGTTGCTCTCGTTCTTCGTGGTCACGCTCTACGGCATGGCCACGGGACAGTGCCAGCCGCCGCAGAAGGACCAGGGGGACGAGGCCCCGGCCGAGGGGCCTGACGCCGGCGGACCGGAAGCCGAGGGGCCGGAAGCCGAGAGACCGGACGGGCCCGAGAGCCCCGCGCCGGGCCCCGGCGAACCGGCACCTACGCCCGGCTCGCAGCCGGCACCGACGCCGGGTGACGACGCCTACCCCGATCAGGAGGCCGACACCGTGGCGCGGCGCGTCACGATCCAGACGCACGAGCTCCACGTCGTCCTGACCGAGCTCGGCGGCGCCATCGAGGGCATCGCGCTTCGAAACGCCTACGAGGCCGACAAGGTCAGGGAACTCGTCCTGGTGGCCCCGTTCGGGGACGACATCCTGCTCTTCCAGGTCGACGACACGCTGCTCGATCCCACCGACCTCTCGAAGCGGGCAGGCGGCTTCGAGCCTCCGGGGGGCGACGGTCGCGAGGACCTGCCCGCCGGGCCGATGCGCAAGCTCGTCTGGACGTACGACGAGGCGGGCTCGAGGGCGACGCCCGAGCTCGACGCGATCTTCACGCTAGAGCGTTCGGACGGCGCGACCTGGAGGAAGCAGTTCGTCTTCTTCGAGGAGGAAGGGCGCTACGACGTCCACCTGCGCCTGTCGCTGACCCCGCCCGCGGGCCGGGCGGTCGCGCCGGTGGCGGTGAAGGTGCTCGTCACGTCCGGCTTGCTGCGCGAGCCCCCCTGCGGGGCGGCGTTCCAGTACCCCAACACCGCCCTCGTGCGCCTGTCCAGGATGGACGAAGCCGAGGAGCTGGCGGACGGCATCGGCCGTCCGAATCTCGACGACATCGACGCCGACGACCTGCGCCTGCTCGGCGCCCGGACCCACTACTTCCTCTCGACGTACTTCGCCGATCCCGAGGACCCGGCCACCGCCGACGTGCGGACCTGGTGGGGTACGCAGGGCGCCTCCGACCGCCGCGAGGCCCAGCGCGACCGGGCCGAGGAGTTCTTCCGCCTCCTGGGCGCGTCGGATCCCGACCACGAGTGGGATCCGGAAAAGGACGCGGGCCTCAGGGAGCGCATCCGCGTCGGCGTGCACGCCCAGTACCAGAACTGGCTGGTGCTCGACGTGCCGACGCAGCCGGGCGAATACGCGAACGTGCCAGTCTACGTCGGGCCCATCGACCGGCACGTACTAGGCCAGGACGTCTACGCCGCCGTCGAACCGGTCATCGAGTACAAGATGGCGCCCGACATCCTCGCCGACGCGCTGCTGGCGATCTACGACATGTTCCGGCGCTTCTTCGGCAGCGCGGGACTGGCCGTCATCCTCATGACGCTGGTCGTCCGCGGGCTCATGATGCCCCTGTCGATCCGCAACCAGCTTTCGATGCGGACCTACAGCCGCAAGATCGCGGGGGTGAAGCCCAAGCTCGACGCCCTGAAGAAGAAGTACGAGAAGAACGTCAAGCGCCTGCGGGAGGAGCAGGCCAAGCTCTACCGCGAGCACGGCATCGGCTTCCCGACGGGCTGCCTGATGCTCTTCGTCCAGATGCCGGTCTTCTTCGCGCTGTTCTCGAGCCTGCGCACCGAGTACACGCTCAGGAACCAGGCCTTCCTCTGGATCCACGACCTCGCGGGCCCCGACAAGCTGATCGACTTCGGACACACGGTCTTCGACATCGGCATCATCACGATCTTCAGCCTCAACATCCTGCCGCTGCTGATGGTGGGCCTGAGCATCTGGCAGCAGCGCATGATGCCGAAGCCGGCGGACGAGCAGCAGGCGCAGCAGATGCGCATGATGAAGTGGCTGCCGATCGTGTTCGCGGTCATCCTCTACAACTACACGGCTGCGCTCGCGCTCTACATGGTGCTGTCGAGCGTCGTGGCGATCGCGGAGAGCCGCATCGTCCGCTACAAGGACCGCGCGCACGAGAACGAGGGCAGCGCGGGCGGTGCCTGGCCCGGTGGGGCCGGCATGGGGATGTGACCACCGGGGCCTCTCGCGCGGTCTGAGAGGGTGACCTCTCCGAATCCCCCCCTCCGTTCTCCGAACTCCCCCCCTCATCGGACGTTCCGCCCTCCGACGGGGCGCGGATCCAGCCGATCCGCGCGTGGCGAGCCAACGGCGGCCGAGCGGCTGGCCGCCCTGGGCCCGGAGGCGCTCTCTCCGCTCGAGCTGCTGACCGTCCTGCTCGGCCCCGGAGGCCGGGCGGCAGCGTCGGAGGGAGCCGCTCGGCGCCTGCTGGCGCGCTTCGACGGGCTGCGCAGGCTCTCCGCCGCGGGAACGGGGGAGATCCGGGCCGGGACGGCACTCTCCGGCGACCTGGCGCTGCGGCTGGCCGCGGCGTTCGCGCTGGGCCGGCGGGTCCACGCCGCCCGGCTGGAGGCGGGGCGCGTCCTCACGGCGTCGAGCGAGATCTACGACGCCTTCCAGGGGCGCATGCGGGACCTGAAGAAGGAGCGCTTCATCAGCGTCCTCCTCGTC
>JAUXCH010000351.1 GCA_030618975.1 Planctomycetia bacterium | reverse complement strand
TGCTCGCCCGCCGGCCGGATTCGGGTGGCGCGGACAACGCGCGCTGGTGGTCGGCGGCTGCGCCCTGGCGGGCGAGCAGTCCGTTCACGGGGGATCGAGCGCGGAGTGACGGGGCATGACGGGAGAGCGAAATCCACACCCGACCCGATTTTCCTGGTTTCGTCCGTAGCGTCCGCCGTGCCGCGTGGCCGATCTGCAGCAGAGGTCCCGTGCCGCGACCCAGGGTGCGGTGCCCGACCGCCCGAGACCCGACGGGAGCAGGAGCCGAACTCCGTACGCGCTCATTCCCACGGCGCGTGGCGCGCGGACACTCAGCGCGGGACGCACAACCGGCGACTCGGGCCGTAGCGGATTTTCCTGACCTCTACATCTGCAGCCGACGAGTCGGATCGGGTGGGAGACTCCAGTTCGGGTGTGTCGTTCCGCCTTGCGGGCTCCGCGCATCGCCGCCCGGTGTTCCGCGCATCGGCCGAGGCCTGCAGAGGGGGGAAACCCGAAAAATCGGGTCGGGTGTGGAAATTCAGCGGGAGGCGGCGATCGCTTCCACCGCCTCGGGATCCTGCACGCTCGCCAGGTCGCCCGGGTCCTCGCCCAGCCAGCGGCGGCGGATCACGCCGCGAACGATCTTCGCCGAGCGGGTCTTGGGCAGCGCGTCGACGAAGCGGACGTCCTTCGGGCGCAGGGTCTTCCCGAGCACCGCGACGACCGCGTCGGAGAGCTTGCGGCGCAGCGCCTCGGACTCCTCCGCGCCGGGCGCCAGGACGACGAAGACGACGATCGTCTCGCCCTTGAGCTCGTCCGGCACGCCGACGGCCGCCGCCTCGCTCGCCTGGGGGTGCGCCACCACGGCCGCCTCGACCTCGGCGGGACCGATCCGCTTGCCGGCCACGTTCACGGTGTCGTCGCTGCGCCCGTGGAGGAACCAGAAGCCGTCGGCGTCGACGTACGCCCAGTCGCCGTGGTACCAGACGTCCTCCCCGAACCGCTCGAAGTACGTTGCGAGGTAGCGTTCGTCGTCGCCTAGGAAGCTCTTCGTGAGGCTGGGTGCCGGCTGCTTGAGCACCAGGTGGCCGATGCCCTCGCGGATGGGGCGCCCCTCGTCGTCGAACACGTCGACGTCCATGCCGAGTCCGGGGCCCCGGAGCGTGCAGGGCTTCAGGGCCGTCGTGGGGAGCGGCGAGAGGTGGCAGCCGACCAGCTCGGTGCCGCCGCTGATGTTGATGATCGGGCAGCGGCCCCGCCCCACCCGTTCCAGGAACCAGGTCCAGGACTCGGGATCCCAGGGTTCGCCCGTCGATCCGAGGATCCGGAGCGAGGAGAGGTCGCGCTCGGCGCCGACGTCGTCGCCCGCGCGCCTCAGCAGCCGGATCGCGGTGGGGGCGACCCCGAGGTGCGTGATGCGGTGCTTCTCGACGATCTCGAACAGCCGGTCGGGCGCCGGCCAGTTCGGCGCGCCTTCGAAGACGAGGATCGTGCCGCCCAGGCAGGTGACGCCGATCATCTCCCAGGGGCCCATCATCCAGCCGATGTCCGTCAGCCAGAACATGCGGTCGCCGGGGTGGATGTCGAAGGCGTAGCCGAGCTCCTTCGTGATCTGCGCGAGGGCGCCGGCGTGCGTGTGCACGGTGCCCTTCGGCCGGCCGGTGGTGCCGGACGTGTAGAGGATCATCGACCGCGCTTCCGCATCGAGCACCTCGACGTCCTCGTCGGGCTCGCCTGCCTCGACCGCGTCGTGCCACCAGTGGTCGCGACCTTCGACCATGTTCACGTCGTCGCCGGTGTGCCGGAGCACGATCACGTGTTCGACCGTGGGGGCCGCGGCGAGCGCCTCGTCCGCCCGCGGCTTGATGGGCGCGCTCTTTCCACGTCGGAAGCCGCCGTCGGCCGTGAAGAGCGCCACGGCCTCGGCGTCGCGCATGCGCACCGCGAGCGCCTCGGCGCCGAACGCGGAGAAGACCGGGACGGCCACGGCGCCCACCTGGAAGCAGGCGAACAGCGCGACGACGACCTCCGGGACCATCGGCATGTACAGGCCGACGCGGTCGCCCGGCTGCACGCCGAGGTCGCGGAGGAGTCCCGCGGCCCGGTTCACGAGGTCCTTCAGCTCGGCGTAGGTCAGCGAGCGGTCGGATCCACCGTCGCCCTCTCCGAGGACGGCCGGCTCGTCGCCCCGCCCCGCCGCCACGTGGCGGTCGAGGCAGTTGAGCACGATGTTCATCCGGCCGCCGACGAACCAGCGGGCCCAGGGGAACCCGCCGGAGACGTCGAGGACCTGCTCGTAGGGCTCCACCCAGGACACGCCGAGGTGTCGGAGGGCGTGGTCCCAGAAGCGCCCGACGTCCTCGACCGACCACCGGTGCAGCTCGTCGAAGGTGGCGGCACCCACCTCGTCCATGAGCTCCTTCACCCGGGTCCGGGCGATCTGCTCCTCCGTCGGGCGCCAGACGATCTCGTTCGTGGGTTCAGGCATGCGTGCATTGAAACCGAGGATGGCGTCGGTTGCTCGCCGTCGTTTGGAAAGAGGAGGCGCGGGCATCGGGAAGCCCTTCGCGGTAGGCTGCGCCCCGGAGGTTCACCATGGCCCGCAGCGCCCTTCTCTTCGCTCTCCTGCCTCCCCTCGGGGTCTTCCCGCTCGGGCCGGGGATCGCGGTCGCGGACGACGTCCCCGCGGACGGGCGTGCGCACTACGACAAGGCCCAGGCGCTCTACGCCAAGGGCGATCTCAAGAAGGCCTTCAGCGCGATCAGCAAGGGCAAGGCCAAGTGCCCCGACAGCGTGGACTTCTGGCACCTCTACGTCCGCATCTGGCGCGGGCTGGAGAAGAAGGAGAGCACCCTGCAGGAGAAGATCCTGGCCAAGGCCGAGGCGAAGAACCCGGGGTCGACGACGTTCGACATGCTCCGCTTCCGGCTGGCGGACGCGTCGGAGCAGCGCGTCGAGCACTTGAAGGCGGCCCTCGAGAAGAAGCCGAAAGACGGCGCGCTCCGTCTGTTGCTCGCCAAGGAGCACCTCGCCGCCGAGGACGAGGACCTGGCCGAGGAGCTCCTCGAACAGGTCCTCGAGGACGAGCCGGCCAACGAGGCCGCGCTGGTCCTCAAGGGCGACCTCATGATCGCCTCGGGGTTCTCGCGGAGCGCGATCGACTTCGCCGAGGAGACCCTGGCCGACCACGACCTGCCGGGGCTCCACGACCTCGTCGCCCGGGCGCTCCTGCTCGTCGCGGAGAACGACGAGTCCGCGTACGAGAAGGCACTGAAGGAGGCGGAGAAGGCGGTCGCCGGCCGACCCGATCCCGGGTTCGTCCTCACCCTGGCCACGATCCTCGACCGGACCGGCGAGGACGAGAAGGCCGTGGCGCTCCTTACCGAGCACTACGGGAAGACGGCCTCCCCCGCGTTGGGCGGTCGACTCGGCGAGATGACGTTCCGCACGGGCGAGTACGACAAGGCCGCGAAGGGGCTCGCCGTGGCGGCACCCCGGGATCGGAACGCGGCGCTGGCCCTCGCGCTCTGCGAGGCGAGGCGGGGCCGCGCCAAGCAGGCGCGGGCCGCCGTGGAGCACCTGCTGCGCCACGGAAAGGCGGTGCGCCTCTGGGCGAGCGGCGTCGAGATGCTGCTGGGCGACGACCAGGCGGCGCTCGCGCACGCCGCAGCCGGGGAAGGCGACTGGGTGGAGCACGTCCGGGCCCTCATCGCGGCGGAGCAAGGAGACGCGGCGGCGGTGGTGAAGGCGTTCGGCGACACGGCCCGGGACGGTTCCCGGCAGGGCGAGGAGTGGCTCGCCGAGGTCGCGCAGGCGCGGCTGCTCGAGAAACTGGGCGGGAAGGCCGCCGCGGCGAGAAAGCTCCTGCGCGAGGCCCGGTTCGCCGCGGCGAAGGCCGGCACCCCGACGGCGGTGCCGCCCGCCGAGGAGCCGGCGGTCCAGGCGCTTTCGGCGGAGTACATGCGGCGGCACGTGAGCTACCGCCGCGCGCTCGACGGCAGCTTCTTCGTCCCCGGCGAAACCAGCTTCGCCATCACGTTCGGCGACGGCGTCGTGGTCAGCTCGAAGGTCGTCGTCGGGGCTTCGGAGTGCCCGCGCGACCGGCAACGGCAGTTCCGCTTCAACGAGAAGGAAAAGAAGATGGAGGGCGACGAGGTCGATCAGGCCGTCCTCCAGGAGCTCATGCAGGACATGATCTCCGCCGACAAGGGGGACTGGGCCGGGGCGGAAGCCGCCTTCCAGGAAGGCGCCGCGGCTTTCGTGGACGGAGAGTTCGCGAAGGCGTCCTCCTCGTTCTCCACGGCGGCCGAGAAAGAGCCGGGCTGGGCCCGCGCGAAGCTCTTCCAGGCCGTGGCCCAGGTGCTCGGCGGGGGCGACGTGGCGAGTGCCTCGACGCTGGCCGCCGAGGCCGTGAAGACCCTGCCCGAGGACTGGGATGGCCAGGAGATCGCCGTGCTCGTCCACATCCTGGCCGGGAAGGGCGGGAAGGCCGAGGCCCAGGCGCTCGCCGAGGCACAGGAGTCCTTCAGCACCCGTAGGTTCGCCGAGTTCTGGGACGACGAGGAGGACGAGTAGCGCTGCCCCCACAGGAGCGGCGCCCCCACGGGGGCGCCGGCAAACCGCACGGAGTGCGATCCGCTGGAAAGCAGTGCTCCAAGTCCCAGCGCCCCTCGTGGGGCGCTGGCGAATGGCCGCTTGCGGCCGTTCGCTAAAAGGAGTGCTCCAGGTCGCAGCGCCCCCGTGGGGCGCTGGCGAACCGCACGGAGTGCGGTTCGCTAAAAGGGAATGTCGTCGTCGCTCGGGTAGTCGTTGGGCGGGCCGGCCGGCGCGGGCTGCTGGACGCCGCCCTGCTGGACGTCGCCCTGCGGGGCGCGCTCCTGGGAGTACGAACCCCCTCCTCCGCCGCCGCCGCCCTGCTGGACGTCGCCCTGTGGGGCGCGCTCCTGGGAGTACGAACCCCCGCCGCCGCCGCCACCACCACCGCCGCCCTGGCTGTCGATGAACTGGAAGTTCTCCGCGGTGACCGAGAGCTTGGAGCGGCGCTGGCCGTCGCGCTCCCAGGTGTCGAACTTGAGGCGGCCCTCGATGAAGATCTGGCGGCCCTTCTTCATGTAGCGGGCGATCGTCTCACCCGTGCGGCCCCACGCCTCGACGTCGACGAAGCAGGTCTCCTCGACCTTCTCGCCGGAGTCGCGTCGCGTGTAGGTCCGGTTCACGGCGAGGCCGAGAGCCACGACGGTGGCTCCGCCTGGGGTCGTCCGGGACTCCGGGTCGCGGGTGAGGCGGCCGATCAGCAGCACCTTGTTGAGGTTGGCCATACGATTCCTTTCCGGCGCACGGGGCTTTGGGGTTTCGGGTAGACGATCTCTCGTGGGGACCCGTGCGCGCCTGACGAGCGGTCTTCCGGTATGGTAGACAGCCGTCCCGACAGCCAGGGAGGCGGCATGGGGAACGAGCGACTCCGACGTCGGTGGAACCCTCTGGAGTTGCGTTTCCGGTCCGTGAGCGAGGACGTGACGCCCGAGGCATTCGGCCTGGCGGGCCGCTCGGCGCCGGCGGCCGGGGCCCTCCTCTCCGACCTGGGAACGGGCCACCGGGAGATCCCGCGGAGCCTCGCGCAGGCTGCGGCGTGAGCACCGGGGAGGCACGGACCGTGGGCCGGCGAGGCGAGGACGAGGGGCGGGAGACGTACGTCCACCCCACCGCCGTGGTGGACGACGGCGCCGTGCTCGGTCCCGGCGTGCAGGTGTGGCACTTCGCGCACGTCTCCGAGGGCGCGCGCGTCGGATCCGGCAGCGTCCTCGGGCAGGGGACCTACGTGGGACCCGGCGTCGAGATCGGCCGGGGCTGCAAGATCCAGAAC
>JAUXCH010000915.1 GCA_030618975.1 Planctomycetia bacterium | reverse complement strand
GACCACGGAGCGCGTCGATCACGCGGCGCTGCTGCTTCCCGACGGCCGCGTCCTCGTCACCGGGGGGAGCCGCCTCGAAGGTGCCTTCCGCCGGGACCTCGATACGGCCGAGATCTTCGACCCCGCGACCAACACCTTCACCGAGCACGCCGAGCTCATGGTCCACACGCGGGCCACGCACGTGATGGAGGACATGGGGAACGGCAAGTTCCTGCTCTACGGCGGAAGCGACGTCGATCTGAGGCCGTCCCGTTTCGACACCACGACCGAGGTGTTCTCGCCACTGCTGCCTGCCGCGCAGGACGGTCAGCGCTGGGGGGCCGCCGCCGCGACGTTCGACACCGGCGCGGTCTGCGTCGCCGGGGGAGACGTCCTCGGTACGGTCCTCTACGTCGAGCCGGCGACGGGCTTCGTGCACAACACCGGGAGCGGCCTCAACGCCCAGCGCGCCTTCGGGACGGCGCCGCAGTACGGTCCCGACCTCGTCCTCGTCGTCGGCGGCTACGAGTTCGGGACCGGCTTCCTCTCGCCTACCTGCGACGTCGTGATCGAAGGCGGCATCGGCGGCAGCCGCACCTTCGGCTGCGAGATGCGCTTTCCCACCGGCATGGTCGGGCACACGGCCACCCGCCTCCTGGACGGCAGGGTGCTCTTCTGCGGCGGCCTCAACGAGGCGGGCGGCGAGCCCGAGCTGGACGCCGCCTATCTGTTCACGCCGCCGGAGTAGGGCGGCGCGTCAGCGCCGCCGCCCTGGGTCCCCGGCGGGCGGCGTGATGGCGGGGGTCGTGGTCCGAACGGTCGCGCGCTTGAGGAAGAGCAGCGCGAAGCAGGTGTCGACGAGTCCGCCGCGCCGCCACGATCCGTCGGTTGCCTGCGCGTCGAGGAGGAGCCAGGCGCCGTCTTCGTACCAGTCGTGGGGTCCGATGAACCGTGCGTGGCCGAGGATCCCCGCGCGCTCGAGGCCGTACAGGTAGTAGTAGTGATGGCGGAGGCCCGCCTGCGGATTCCCGTGCACGGCGTAGTGCTTCTGCATCCAGGCGAAGGCGTCGCGGATCGCGTCGCGCGACCTCTGCCTGAGCTTCGCCGTGAAGCTCCTACTCTGCCACAGCTCGCTCTGGCAGATCAGCAGACCGGCGATCCCCGCCGTGGTCATGCTGCCCGTCGGGTTTCTCCGCCCCACGTAGGAGAACCCGCGCGCGTGCGCCTTCTCCGTCCACTCGATGCGGTAGTCGCCCCGCACCTCGTTCACGCGGATCTTCACCTCCTCGCCCTCGGTCTCCTGGTGCTGGAGGTGGAAGGCGAGGGCGTCCATCCACACGCGCCGCGGGATGTCGACACCGCACCGCGACGCGGCCTTCAGGCCCAGCAGGGCGTACTGCGTGTTCGACAGGTCGAACTTGCCGCGGGGGTAGCGCCAGACGCCGCCCTGCTGGTTCTGCACCAGGAACTTCACACCCCGCTTCATCCAGGCGAGGTCCTCCTTCGAGATCCCCGCCTCGCAGGGCGTGGGTTCGCTGCGGTGCCCGTAGCGGTCCACCGTCTCCGTCGCGAAGGCGTCCTGGGCGGGCCCGTACCGCGCGTCGAGCGCCATCAGAAGGATCGCGACCGAGTACGTCTTCTGCAACGGCAGCTCGCGGAGATGGGCGAACGCCTTCTCGATCCGCGGGTGGTCGCCCGGCACGCCCGACTTCAGGACCGCCAGCGTCGCGAGCGCGGAGGGCCCCATGGGGTACGAGCCGCCATGGCGGTCCGCCCAGGAGCCGTCCGGACGCTGGTGCCGAAGCAGCCAGTGGGCGCCCCGGTCGACGGCCGCGTTCACGCGTTTCCGGAAGGCGGGGGGGTAGGCCTCGTTGGGGAACTTCGCCTCGTCCTCGTCGAACTCGGCGCGCGCCGCCGGCCCTCCGAGCGGCGAAAGCAGAACTGCGGCGAGGAGGAGCAGGAGCAGGGGGAGGAGCGAGCGGTGTCGGGGCACGGCGCCAGCGTACGCGACGGCGTGGCTGCCCGTCCGTGTCGAGCGCATTCGAGCTTGACTCGCCTGATAAGTCGGATCGTAGCCATGTCG
>JAUXCH010000480.1 GCA_030618975.1 Planctomycetia bacterium | reverse complement strand
CGGCGAACTTCCGGGCGGGCCGGCCAAACAGCGCTTCGAAGGGTGCGCCGGGCGGGCGGAGGAGCTCCCAGCCGCACAGGTAGCCCCGGAGCACGACGCGCCGGGCGTCCCGTCCCGCGTCCGCGGCCGTGAGCAGCGGAGGGAGGGGACGTCCCTCGGTGACGCGGATCAGCGTCGCGGGATGCTCGGAATCGGCCGCGCGGGAGAGGGGGAGCGGAACCCGATAGGCGGCGCCCCCGTCGCGGTGCTTGTCGAGGACGTAGGGCGTCCCGGTGTCCCAGTCGACGAGCAGCGCTTCCGCATCCCGCGGGCCGTCCGGATACCGGAAGGCGTACGCCTGGTGGCGGAGCAGGATCGACGGTCGGCGTCGATCCGGCACCGTCGGCTCCGCGACGCGCAGGAGGCGGACGTGATCCCGCCTCCCCGAGTTGTCGCCGATGTCCGCGAGGTAGAGGACGTCGCCGCGGCCCTGCCCGCCGGGTCCGAGCGCGATGTCTTCCAGGTCGCGGATCCTCGTGTCGAGCCGGTAGCGCTGGCGGAGCCGCCCGTCCGGGCCCAGCGCGAAGAGCTCGGTCACGGCCCCACTGTCGTCGTGGGCCCACACGATCCCCGGCTGGCGCAGGCTGGCCGCGAGGCCCGAGACCTCACGCAGCCCACCGCCTCCTTCTCGTTCGTCGTCGTCCAGAACGCGGCCGACGGACTTGAACCGCGTCCACGACAGGGCCTCCGGGCCGCCTTCCAACGCAAGCCCCTCCGGCAGCGTCCCCGAGACCACGCGCCAGGATCGCCCCGCGGCGGCTCCTCCGGTGGCGTCGAGCCGTCCCTCGTAGGGTTCCCCGACGGTTCCCTGCGGGAGGGAACGGATGACGATCTCGAGGTCCCTAGGGGGACCCTCCGCCTCCTCGCCCGCGCACGGCACCGGGCCGCTCCACAGGAGCGCGAGGATCAGGAGGGGCACGGTACGGCGCAGCACGTCGTCGATCCTCCGGCCTCCGGCCGCGAAGTCCACTACGCTTTCCGCGGAGGAAGCCGATGCCGTCCGCCGATGCGTTGATCCGCCGACTGGAAACCGAGAGGACGATCGCCCTCACGGTCGAGCAGTGGGAGGCGATCCGGGGCTCGTTCGAACGGGTCGAGACCCACGCCACCGGGCTGGGCCCCGACCTCGTGCTCCTGCGGGGGCCGGACGACGGGTGGTTCGCGCTCGAGGAGCCATCCGACGACGGACGAACACGTGTGCTCCGCCTCCTCGAGGACGAGGAGGCGGCGCACCGGTTCGTCTCCCGGCGACTCGAGCAGTACGAGCGCATGTGGGACGGATGCGGCTGCCGCATCGACTACCACGACTGACGATCGGGAAGCCGGGGACGCCGGAGCCACCCCCGGCGCCCCCCTCACGACCCGGGGGTCTAGGCGTCCTCGACGTCCCAGAGCTGCTCGTAGACGTCGGCGGTGCAGTACTTCTCGACCCAGGCCTGCGCCTGGTCCTCGGGGAGGGCACGGATCGCCCAGCCGAACTCCAAGCCGCCCTCGCGCCGGCGGTTCTCGGGCGGCGCCCAGCGGAACCAGCGGGTCTTCGCCGTACCCTCACCGCACAGGAAGAAACGCCCGGAGAGCGTCATCCACAGCGCTTCCTTCCACTCGTAGGCGCTGTCGTCGCCGGTGTCGGGGGTATACGCGTTGCCCGCGATCTCCCCGAGCTTGGACGCCTTCTCGGTGTCGTACCGGAGGCCGTCGATGATTGCCTTCATGTTCACTGTCTTTGCTGTCACTGTCTGCATGGTCTCGTCCTTCAGCCCGCAGTCTCGCGGCGGGTCGCGCGCCGACCCTTCACCCGGTCGGTAGGCAAGGCAGAGGGTACCCGAGGCGGCAAGGTTCCGCGCGGGAGGAACCCTCCGACGACGCCCACGACGAGCGCGTCAGGATCCGGCGAGCAGCAACAGGACGCCGACCGCGAGTCCCGCCACGAGGTTGATTCCCTTCACGAGCAGGAAGTCGCGCCAGGACTCCGCGAGGAGCGGGAGCATGCCGTGACCGTCCTGCACGATCGAGCTCGCCGCCAGGACGGAGAGCGGCACCGTCCCGTGCTGGTGCAGCGTCACGAAGAGGAGGTGCGGACCGGACTCCGGGATGACCCCGAGGAAGGACGCGAGCACCATCACGAGCGCGGGTTGGCCGTGGATGGCATCCCGGACGATCACGAACTGGTCCAGGAGGGCGACGACGGTCAGGGCCCCGAAGGTCCAGAGGAAGATCCGGGGCACGTGACGCACGACGACGTGGCCCCACAAGTGATCCCGAAGGAAGTGATCGGGCACCGTCACGACGATGAACAGGGTCGCTGCGAAGACCGCTGCGAGCGTCACGCGGATCCAGCTCCACGCAGGGGGACCGACGACCCCCGACACGACGGCGCCCAGGAACGAGGCGCACGTGAGGACGAGCACGAGGCGCCAGGGCGTAGGGCGGCTCAGCTCGCGGGGGAGCCGTCCGAGATCGAAGCACGTGCAGTCGTCCCCTTCCTCGTGAAGGGGGAGCAGGTGTCCCGGCGCCCGCCTGTCGCGCCGCCGCGACAGGACGAGGTCCGTCGACACGCCGGCCACGAGGCCCACGGCCACCATCCCGAGGGTGAGCAGGAGGGCCTTCTCCGGGAAGAGGGCGAACATGACGAACGCCTCGTCGCCGCTGGTCGCGATCATGCAGGCGACGACCGCGCCGAGCGAGAGGGAGCGGTGCAGGAAGAGCGAGACCACGACGAAGGCGCCGAGACAGCCCGGCATCGCGCCGAGGAGAACGGCCGCGAGATACTGGAGCCACGGACTCCCCTGGAGTGCTCGCTGCCACGTACCCCGGGTGAGCACGTTCAGCCAGTCGACGATGATCATCATGGCAGCCACGAACAGGCTGATCAGCGCCGTGTGCTGCAGGATCTCCAGAAGGTCCACGTCACCCCTCTTCCGTGTCGGACTTGCGGGCGGTGGCGCGCGCCCGGACTCAGGTGGTGTGCGTGGCCGTGAGCGAGGCGAGCATCCTCTCCTCTTCGCGCGCGACGTGTCCGCCCATCACCTTGGCGATCTCACCGCCCATCATCCTCCCCATCATGCCCGTGTTCAACTTGGCCACGTAGGTCTGGCCGTCGCCCTTGGTGTACACGCTGAACGTGCAGGGCATCATCACGGACATCTCGGGCTTCTGGTCGAGAACGCGCTTCGCGTAGTGCGCCTTGCAGAGGCTCAGGTTCGTCACCTCGCGCCCGAACGCCACGCCGTGCTTCGTGGCCGCGGCGGACAGATCCCACGTCCCGGGCGAGGTCCAGCCCGCCGACTGCACCTCCTGCTGGAGGAGGGCGAGCGTGGTCGGCACGTCGTGGGGACTGCGCATCTCCACCACCATCATGCGCCGCATGACGATCACCATGAGGCCGGCCGTCACGACCATGCCGAGCAGGAACGCGACGCCCATTCCAAGAACACCATCCATCATTCTCTCTCCGTTTCGGGCGAGCCGCTGCGGCCGCCCCTTGGACAGGCGGGTTCGCGTTCCGTGGTCCCCTCGGAACACGCGATCCCGCTCGGCCCAGTGTTTCGTTTCGCGGGGACCTCCAGGATTCGCACAGGCAGAACAGGGAGACGCAGACCCGGTGACCCGGGCGGCACGGATTACTCGTCGGACGCGGCGGTCTCGGCATCTGCGACTCGGCGGGCCAGATCGCCCCGCTCGCGGAGGCCGTCCACGAGGACCTGGCGCATCAGCGTGCAGGCCTCGAGGATCCGCGGATCGCTCGGCCGGTAGAACACGGTCTGGCCTTCCTTCTCGGAGACGACCAGGTGCCGGTTGCGAAGCACCCTGAGGTGCTGACTGACGGTGGGCAGCGGGGTGTCGATGGCTTTCGCGATCTCGCCCACGCTCATGCGCCCCTGATTCACCAGCGCCATGATCTTGAGGCGCTTCGGGTGCCCGAGCGTCCGGCAGAACTCCGCGTGGAGCCGAAGGATCGGGTCGTCCTGTAACTGCATGCTTTGGATAATACGCAACTGCGAAAGATCACGGAGCAATTCCGGGGGCCTCGCTGAGTCGAACCTGTACCACCTCCACGTGCCGCGCGGGCCCGGCGGCGGCTACGCCTGGAAAAACCCCCGCCCCTGGAGGCTCCAGCCCGGCGGGTCCCGCCGCGCGGGCTGCCGCGCGGGCTGCGGCACGGGCTGGGGCACGGGATCCGGACCCCGGGTCCCCCCTGGCCTCTCGGACCTCTCGGATTCCTTGCTTCGGTACTTTCGAAATCTCGTAATCTCGCAGTCATGAAGGCACCGGACCTGAGGATCTTCCAGCTCCACGCAGACGTCTGCCGCATGCTCGCCAACCCCAAGCGGTTGATGATCATCGCGCTGCTCGGCGAACGACCGATGAGCGTGGGCGAGATCGCCAAGGCGATCGACACCCCGCTCCCCACCGTGAGCCAGCACCTCAGGGCACTGCGCAACAAGCACATCGTCACCTCCCGCAAGGAGGCCCAGACGGTCATCTACAGCGCAACGGACCCGCGCATCCTCCAGGCCTGCACGCTCATCCGGGCCACGCTCCTCGACGGCATGAAGGAGCGCGGCGAGCTGGCTCGCGAGATGGCGGCCTCATGGTGATCGTCATGCGGCGCATGATGGTGGTGGAGATG
>JAUXCH010000712.1 GCA_030618975.1 Planctomycetia bacterium | reverse complement strand
GGCATCGAGGCTCACGGTGACGCGGTGGAGCCCGGCGTCGGCGAGCGGTTTCGCCATGACGCCGAGGGCCGATCCGTTCGTCGTGAGCGCGAGGTCCTCGACACCGTCGATCGCGGCGAGCTGCGCGACGAGTCCCGGCACGTCGCGGCGGAGGAGCGGCTCGCCGCCCGTGATGCGGACCTTCACGACACCGAGGCCGACGAGCAGACGCGTCGTGCGGACGATCTCCTCGAAGTCGAGGACCTCGGCGCGCGGGAGGAACACGTGCTCCGGCCCGAAGACCTCCTTCGGCATGCAGTACGTGCAGCGGAAGTTGCAGCGGTCCGTGATCGAGATGCGGAGGTCCCGCACGGGACGGTCGCGGGTGTCGGTCGCGGTCGGCGTCTGGGTCACGCGGGTCTCGGCAAGCGGGGATCAGGCGAGGGCGTTGTCGATCGCCAGGACCTCGAGGTCGCGCTTCTCGTCCTCCACGACGATCTGGACCTTGTCGCCGGGCTTCCGGCCCATGAGGGCCTGCCCGAGCGGCGTCAGGTAATTGATGATGCCGCGCTTCACGTCGGCGTCGGGGGGGCCGAGGAGCACGTAGGTGAGCTCCTGCCCGTCGGAGTCCTTCAGGCGGACCTGCGCGCCCACGGAAACCGTGTCGGTGCTGATGACGTCCGCGGTGAGCACCACGGCGCGGGCCAGGTCGCCGCCGAGCTGGTCGGCCTTCGCCTGGAGGAGCCCCTGCTTCTCGCGGGCCGCGTGGTACTCGGCGTTCTCGGCGAGGTCGCCGAACTCGCGGGCCCGGGCGATCTCCTTCGCGTTCTCCGGCATCTCCTCGTTGACGATGTGGTCGCGCTGCGCCTTGAGGCTCGTGAGGCCGTCGGCCGTCATGTAGATGCGGTCGAGGCGCTCGCCGACGTGGACCTCGCCCTCCTCGGGCTGGACCTCTTCCACCTCGCGGAGCGCGTCGGGACGCGCGCGGAGGATGATCGTCTGGATCTTTTGGAGAGCGCGGGGCTTGATGCCGCGGTTCTGCTCGAGGACCTGGTTCAGGTGGCGGACGCCGGACGCGTCCGTGGTGGTTGCGGCCTCCTTCACGAGCGCGCCGCCCTTGACGGCGAGCAGGTCGTTGAGAACGGAGACGCCCTTCTTGTCGCGCAGGGTGGCCTTGCGGCGCGTCCGGTACTCGACGGCGTCGAGCACCTTCAGGAGGCGCACGACGAGCGCGTAGGGTTCGAAGGTCCGGCCCTCCCAGCGCTTGCGGCGGAGGCCGCGCACGTACCAGGCCCAGAGGTTGGGCACCATGGCCGGCTTGCTGTCGATGGCGTCGAGGAGCCGCGGTGCGAGCTGCTCCTCACCTGCGGCGGCGAAGCGGTCGACGCCGGCGTTGCCGAGGACGGGATCGTCCTGGGCGAGGATCGCGTCGTAGACCGTGTGGGCGCCCTCCTCGCGCGCGGTGATCATGGCGCGTGCCGCCGCGCCGCGCGTGTCCTCGTCGACGAGCGTGTAGAGCAGCGTGGCGGGATCCTCGGACGCCGTGACGTGCTTGGCGAGGATCTCGCTGCGGTCGCCGCCACCGAGATCGGCGAGGAGGAGATCCCAGCCGAGCTGCGTGGAGGGCTTCGTGGCCTTCAGGGCCTGGGCCTGGACGATCTCGAGCAGCGTCGTGCGCGCGTCCTCGTCGGTGGAGGCCGCGGCGAGGAATTCGCGCGTGGCCTTCATGCGCGCCTCGACGGTCGAGCAGCCGCGGTAGACGCGCTCGACCTGCGTGGCGAAGTCGGCGCTTGCGGACCCGTGGTACTCGAGGACGGGGATCCGGCCGCCGCCGACGTGGAAGCGCGGATCGAGGTGAAGGGCCTTGCGCGCCTCCTTCCACCAGGCGCTCCAGCGGGAGGTGGCGACGGCATCGGGGACGAGAGCGTCCTTCACGTGGCGCAGGTTCGTGCTACCGCTGAAGCGCACGAGCACCTGGCGGATCATCTCCACGGGATCCTCGCTCGCCCACTTGCGGAGGCGCTTGGGATCGGAGAGAGCCACGGCGCGAATGTCGTCATCGGCGAGGATCTCGAGGCGGCTCGCCGCGGCGTCGATGTCCATCTCGTGGCCGGGCTTGTCCTTGAAGTCGATCACGCAGCGGCCGCGCTCGGGGATGTAGTCGACGATGCGACCGGTTCCCCACCCCGAGCGGTGGTAGACGTACGCTCCGGGTTCGAGACTCAGGTAGTTTGCCAGGGTCTCGGCTTGCTGGGCCATCGCCTCCGGCGCCCCTCCGACGACGCCGCTCTTCTCGAGCAGGCCGTCGAGGTCGGAGCGCTCGGGCCAGACGCGGCGCGCCGCGTCGATCATGCCCTGGCGGACGGTCCCGTCGTCGGGCCCCATGCTCGCCAACTGGGAATAGGTGGCGATGAGTTCGCGGTCCCGGCCCTGCTCCTTGAGGGCTTCGGCCAGCATCCACAGCAGGATCCCGCCCTGGCGCTTGCCACCGGAGATCCCGGCCAGGGTGCGGGCGGCATCGAGAAAACGATCGACGGCGTCAAGATCGGTTTCGATGAGCTCGAGCCAGACTCGCTCGGCGCTCTCGTGATCCTTCGCCTCGATGGCTCTGTGCAGGTCGTCCCATCGGGCCATCCTGGCTTCTCCTCGTCGGCAACGTCAAGACGAGGGCCTGAAGAACCGCCCTCGCACAACGCAACCCGGCGGCCCCCGCAAGGGCCGCCGGGTTGCTGGATCTGGTACGCCCACAGGGACTCGAACCCCGATCCCCGGCTCCGGAGGCCGGTGCTCTATCCATTGAGCTATGGGCGCGTGGGGCGGGCGATTGTACGCACGCCGGAGCAGATCGCTACGGCCCGCGCGGGCACTCGTCGGCCCGCCTAGTCGGCCCGGCGTCGCCGGCGCGGCTCGGAGGGTCGGTCCGAGGCGGGGCGGGAGGATCCGCCGCGCTCGGGGCGGGGGGCGCCGTCACCGGCCTGCCCCGGGTCCACGCGGCGCCGTCCGCGCTTCGGAAACGACGCACCGTCCCAACCCGGGCCGCGCGACCCGCCGCCTTGCCGGGCGTCCCGGCCGGCGTCCCGGCCGGAGTCC
>JAUXCH010000715.1 GCA_030618975.1 Planctomycetia bacterium | reverse complement strand
TTCTCGGACTTGCCGTCCTCGGGCGTGCCAGCCCCGGGCCTGCCGGCCTCGGTCTCGGACGCGGTGGGCTCGGACACCAGTTCCTCCGTGGTCTTCGTCCGCCGGCCGCAAGCCCCCAGGAGGAGCACGCCCAGGAGGAGCAGGGCTGTGGTTCGGTGGACGATCGATGCCATGACGGGGAACCAGGGTAGTCCTCGTACGGGGTCCGTCCGTCCTCTTGGGGTCGCCGGCAGGTTGCGGCCGCCCTGGAAGAGCACCGGGCCCGCGATCCTCCCGGATCGCTGCGGAAGAACTCGAGCGATACGACTGAGGAACTGCGGAAGAGCGTGCGCCCATACAACCCGTTGGGCAGGCCCTGCGCCCCCGGCTCCCGACGCAACCCTGGACGGAGCGGCCGTGGCATGGCACACACTCGGTCAAGAGGAGGTTCCACACAGCGTGCCCCAGGTCCCGCCCCCCCTTCCCGCGCGGCCGGCGCTGGTCGTCGTGGCCGGAGAGCACCGCAAGGTCTTCGATCTGGCCGAGATCGGCCGGTATCGGGACCTGCTCTACTTCCTCATCCGAGCGAGCGTGCTCGGCCGGTACAAGCAGACCGTCTTCGGGATCCTCTGGGCCATCATCCAGCCCTTCGCGAGCATGGTGGTCTTCAGCATCTTCCTGGGCAAGCTCGCCGGGATCCCGAGCGAAGGCGTTCCCTACCCCGTCTTCTGCTACCTCGGGCTCCTTCCGTGGCAGTTCTTCTCGGGGACCATCGGGCGGGTCTCCGGCAGCATCGTGGGGAGTTCCTACCTGCTGAAGCACGTGTACTTCCCGCGCGTCCTGATCCCCATCTCCGCCGCCCTCTCGGGCCTGGTGGACTACGCCTTCGCGTTCGTCGTCCTGTTCGGAATCATGGCCTACTACGGCATCGCACCGGCCCCGACGATCCTCCTCCTCGTTCCCCTCGTCCTCCTGACCGGCACGATCGCCACCGGTGTGGGCATGGGGTTCGCGGCCTTGAACGTCCGCTACCGTGACGTCGGCTACGTGCTTCCGTTCTTCGTTCAACTCTGGATGTTCGCCACGCCCGTCGTCTACCCGACGAACCTCGTGCCGGAACGCTGGCAGTTCGTCTTCGCGCTGAATCCCATGACCGGCCTCATCCAGGCGCAGCGCGACGTCGTGCTCGGACGCCCTCTCGACCTCCCCACGCTGGGGATCTCGATTCTCGCGGGGCTGACGCTGGCGTACCTCGGTTCGCGGCTCTTCGGCCGCTTGGAGCGGCGCTTTGCCGACGTCATCTGACCGCCGCCCCTCGATCGAGATCCGCGGTCTGGGCAAGGAGTACGCCCTCGGCGAGGAACACGGGCAGGGAGATCTTCGTGAGGCGATCACGGAGGCCGGACGCCACCCGATCCGCGCCCTGCGCCGCATCCTGCCGGGCGGCCGGAAGCGCCCGAGGATCTGGGCGCTCAGGGACCTGGACCTGGACGTGTGCGAGGGGGAGATCCTGGGGATCGTGGGTCCCAACGGAGCGGGCAAGACCACCCTCCTGAGACTGCTCTCCCGCATCACCGACCCCACGGCGGGGCGCTTCACCCTGCGAGGGCGGACGGCGAGCCTCCTCGCCATCGGCATGGGCTTCCACTTCGAGTTCACCGGCCGCGAGAACATCTACCTGAGCGGCACGATCCTCGGCATGCGGAAGAAGGAGATCGACAAGCGCTTCGACGAGATCGTGGCGTTCTCCGGCGTAGAGACCTTCATCGACACGCCGGTCAAGCGCTACTCCTCGGGCATGTTCGTACGCCTCGGTTTCGCCGTAGCGGCCCACCTCGACGCGGAGATCCTGCTCGTGGACGAGGTCCTCGCCGTAGGTGACGCTGCCTTCCGCAAACGCTGTCTGGGGGCCATGAACGACGTGGCCCGGGGCGGCCGCACCGTGGTCTTCGTGAGCCACGACATGGGATCGATCCAACGCCTCTGCACGCGGGCGATCCTGCTCGATGGGGGTCGACTCGAGGCCGAGGGGTCGCCGGAGGACGTGGTCCGCGCCTACCTGCACTCCACCGAACGTCCCGCGTACGAGGCCGAGACGCGGACGGGCCAGCCGCAGATCCTCTCCGTGGAGCTGCGGGGCCGAGGCGGCAGTCCGCTGACCCGGGCCAGGGCATCGTCCCCCCTCGAGGCCGTGCTCCGCTACGTCCTGCCGGCACCCTGCCCCGGCGTCCGACTCGAAGCCACCCTCCTGGCCCCCGACGCGACCCCGCTGCTCTCGACGTCCAACGTGGACGCGAATCTCGAACTCCCCTCCACCCCGGGAGAGCACGCCGTCCGGGTCGAGCTTCCGAGCCATCTCCTGCTCCCCGGTGACTTTCACCTCGCGGTGTCGCTCCACGACGCGCTCGGGATCGTGCTCGACCGGGAGGAGCCCGCCCTCACGTTCCCGGTGGACCCCGACGCCTCGACGCCGGAGCGGGGCCACATGCCCCACCGGGGCTGGGTCCACGTCCGCTGCCCGTGGACCCTGCTCGAGAGGGGTCCTTGACGCGCTCGGCGCGGGCAACCCCACCCCCAGGCCCGACGCCACGAGGGCCGGTGGACGACGACATCAGCCCTCGCCGGAGGATGAAACGCCGCGACGTCTCCGACACGAAGCGCGTCCGCACCGCGCGGTTGGATCTCGGGCACGTCGGAAGGCCGCCCCCCCGGGGGGGGGAATGGGCGTTGTCCCTTGCGGGGTGGCCTGGCACCGTACACGGGGCTTCCGTAGTACAGGGGGGCAGGCGGAACGGCTCGAGGCTCGCCGCTGCTCAGGCTACCGACGCTCAGGCCTCCACCTCCTCCAGGTGTCGCGCGAGGAGGTTCCAGAAGTCCCCGTCGAGGGTCAGCAACAGCCGATGCACGGGAACGCACTGGGCCATCTGCACGGCGTTCTCGAGGCGCTCCAATCGGATGGTGCGCTTGAGATCGTCTTCGGCCTCCGCATCCACGAAGGGGAGCACCTGCTCCATCGCCTGCAGGATCCGCACGACCGACTGTCCCCGCCCCAGGGGGAGGACCGCGTCCTCGGC
>JAUXCH010000401.1 GCA_030618975.1 Planctomycetia bacterium | reverse complement strand
GGACGGCGACACCTTGGACGTCGTCTTCCGGGCGTTCGACACGACGGGCGCCGTCCTGGAACCGGGCATTCTCAGCGACCAGGGCTCGGTCCCCGCGACCGAGGACGGTTCCGTGTGGGCGTTCCTCCGAAGCGAGGTCGCCGAGCAGAAGGACCTCAACGGCGACGGGGACCAGAGCGATCTCGTGTTGGGCGTCTGGCTCCGATAGTCGCGCGTCAGGCGATCGGCGAGGGGAGGACGCTGCACGTCGAGACGGTGTGGTGCTCGAGCGCGTGCTCGAGCGCGCGCCGGCCGTCCGGGAACGGCAGGAGGCCCATGGGCCGAAGCAGGTCCGCATCCACCTCGCTCACGACGTGGACCGGATGGTCGGCGGCGATCCTCCGCATCGAGTAGGCCGTGAGCCCGTAGGGGTGAAAGTCGCGCCTGAGAGCCGCGAGATGGTCCTTGGCCTTGCGGATCTCGAACCACGGCAGGAGGGACGCGTGACCCGCGACCCCCCGGGCGCGGGCGAACCAGACGATCGGCGCGCCGGGGCGTGCGTGCTCCACGGCCGCGAGCAGCGCCTTGTGCGCCTGCACGAGATCGCGGTCGTGCGGCGCCGCCGAGCCGACGACGACGAGGTCGGCGGGCTCGGGCGGCTTCTCCTCGCGACCGTCGCGCCACAGAGCGGCGGCGGCGCGGTGGGCGGCGCCCGTTTCGCCCGCGGCAGCCCCGGCGATCCGGCCGTCGCTCGAGAGCACGACGTCGATCGTCCAGCAGCGTCCGAACCCCCGCGCGACGCGAAGCAGCGCCTCGCGGAACGGGTTGTCCTCGAAGCGACCGGCGAGGGAGCGCACGCTGCCGTCGGGACGGACCGACGCGCGGAGCGTCAGGCGGTGCGCGGCGAGCACGGTCTCCCGCTGCGCCACGCCGGGGACGAGCGCCTTCGGGCCGCCGCCGAAGCCCGCGAGATGGTGCGGAGTCACCGGTCCCATCAGCACCACGAGGTCCGCGTTCGCGGCGATGCGATGAATGCGTACGTCGCCGATCTCCTCGTCCTCTCCGATCGAGGTGTTGAGGTCGGGCGTGCCCGGCGCGCTCTGCACCACGCCCAGCGCCTCCATGATGCCGGGCCCGAGGATCTTCTGCACCTCCGCCCGCGGGCTCGTCGGATGGATGCCGCGCGCGAGGAGGATCGAGATCTGGCGTGGTTCGAGGCCGGCGCGTGCGAGGCGTGCGATGACGGGGAGCAGGTACACGTCCGCGCCCGAACGCCGCGAGGCGTCGGGTACGACGACCGCGACGCGCCGGCAGCCGAGAGCCGCCTCCTCGAGCGGCGGGGCGTCGAGCGGTTCGTCGAGCGCGGCGGCGACGGCCGCCATGGGATCCCCGGTCGCGACGGGCGCGGGAACTTCCACGACGCGTACCCGCACCTCGTCCGGCAGGTCGAGCCGGATCTCCTGCTCGCCGTACCAGACTGTCGTCCCCGCGCCGCTATCCGTCTCCGTGGCCGTCACGGTGGCGGATGCTACCTCCGGAGCCGCTTCCGCAGCGTCAACATTATCTCGAGACGTTCACGTCGAGACGCATTCGCCTACGCGGTGAACCCCCGATCGATGGGGGCTCGCGCCCCGGGACCGGTTCCGGAGCCCGTGCGTCGTCAACCGGGGCCGGTGGCGAGCCGACCTCCAGGGGACGGGACGGTCGCCCTCGCCCCCGCCGGGGGAGGGCAGGGCTGGCCCGGAGCGTACACTCGCCTTTTCGTGGTGCGGGGCCCGCCCCGGCCCGCAGTAAGGAGCACTCGAGATGATGAGACCGATCCGCGATCGGCTCCCGATCCTCGTCCTGGCCGTCCTCGCCGTGCTGCTCGTGGCCGGCCCCCTGTTCGCCGAACCCGAGGTGCGGAAGGGTCAGATCGACTTCCGGGTCAGCCTGGAGCCCGCGGACCTCGGACCCGGCGGCGAGGGGGTGCTCGTGGTGACCTCGGTCATCGAGCACGAGCTCCACCTCTACGTCGATGGCGACGAGGCCGTCCGGTTCAAGCCGATTCCCGTGAAGGGCGTCACGTACCACGTCCAGAACCCGAAGAAGTGGACGAACTGGGAGGTGCTCGAGAAGGCGCCGGGCAAGGTCACGTGGACGAAGCCCACCATGCGGCCCATCCCCGGGTTCCCCAACGCGCCGCCGGACGTGGTGTGGCAGGAGGGGCACGACTTCGAGATCCGGATCCCGATCGCGCTCTCGGAGGAGGTTGCCGCCGACGCGGAGATCGGTCTCGTCTTCGACTACAGCGCCTGCGACGAGGGGGCCTGCTACGCCCGCGTCCGGGGCGCCAAGGCCACCGTGACGCTGGGCGCGAAGGCGGCCGATCCGAGCGCCACCGACCCGGTGACCCGCCCGGCGGCCGATCCGAAGGCCGACCCGGCCGCGGTTCCCGTGGTCGCGGACCGGGACGGTGGGAAGCCGACCTACGGCGCCTTCCCCGCGAGCGACGCGGCGAGCGTGTCGCTCGAGATCCAGGACGGTCCCGTCGCCGTCGTGACCTTCACGCCCTCCTTCGGCTACTACGTCCACGGTCCGGACGTCGTGTCCCCGGACATCCCGATCACCGTCGAGCCCCTCGAGGACGACGGCATCACCTGGGGCGCGTGGGCGTTCGACGAGGCGGACGAGAAGATCCAGACGCCCTACGCCGTCCGCCTCCCGTTCCAGCGAGACGGCGCGCAGCGGCTGCGCGTGCGCGTGGGGTGGCAGGGCTGCGACGAGATCGGGCAGTGCGACCGTCCGCAGGAGCACGTCCTGGTCGCGACCTGGGAGACGGCGCCCGAGAAGCCGCCGGTCCCGCTCGTGGATCCCCGCGAGGACGACGGCACGTCCCCGCCGGAGCCTGCTCCGCCGGCTCCGGAGACCGTCGAGCTGCAGCCCGGCGGGAAAGTGCTCGTGGAGCCCTCGGCGGAGCTTCCGTTCCCCGTGGTCCACGGGGACGACATCGGCGTGGCGAAGCCCAGCTCGGATTTCGAAGAGAAGTGGAAGAAGTACGGGATTCTCGTCCTCGGGATCGTGTTCCTGTTCGGCGTGGGGCTCGCCTTCACGCCGTGCGTGCTGCCCATCATCCCGCTCACGATCAGCGTGATCGGCGGCGGCAACCCGGACATCAAGAAGAGCCGCCTGACGATCCTGCTCTCGGTCTACGTGCTCGGTCTCACGCTGACCTACGGCGCGGCCGGCGCCGCCGCCGGCTTTCTCGGCGAGGCCATCAACCTGTCGGCTGCGTTCGAGAACCCCATCGTGATCTGGACCATCGCGCTCGTCTTCATCGTCATGGCCGCGGGCATGATGGGCTTCTTCGAGCTCCAGCCGCCCGCCTGGATGGACCGGATGCGCGGCGGCGCGCAGAAGAAGAGCGGCACCCTCATCGGGAGCTTCCTGCTCGGGATCCTCGCCGCCGTGATCGCCAGCCCGTGCACGGGGCCGTTCGTGGTCTCGATGATCGCTTTCGCGGCCACCAAGGGCCCGCTGCTCGGCTTCCTCCTGTTCAGCATGCTCGGGCTGGGGATGGGCGCGGTCTTCTTCGCCGCGGGCTCCCTGAACCTCCTGGCCCGGCCCGGCCCGTGGATGGTCTGGGTGCGCTACGCGTTCGGCGTGATCCTGTTCGGATTCGCCCTGCACCTGCTCGCGAACTCGGGACAGTTCGACCTCGACAAGACGAAATCCGTGGACGACAAAATCCTGCTCTTCGCGGTGGGCTTCGTCGTCGCGCTCCTCGCCTGGTGGGCCGTCGCCCGCCACCTGCACCGCAAGGAGGGCGAGCGGATCGAGGTCGCGCGCCTGCGCGGGGCGATACTCGCCGTGTGCCTGATCGTCACGACCGGCCTGGTCGCGTTCCTGATCCAGTGGCCGTCCGCAGGCTGGATCACGATCAAGGACGTCGCCCACCTCCGGCAGGAGGTGGAGCGCGGCAAGAAGGAAGGACGGCCGGTCGTCGTGAAGATCTCGGCCACCTGGTGCACCTACTGCAAGGCGTACGACGGCGTGATCGCCAACGACGCCTACCTGAAAAAGACATTCGACGACATGGTCCGCCTCAAGATCGACGTCGAGAAGGACCCGCGCGACGACCTCCGACAGGCCGTGGGCCTGCCCGGCGGGCAGCCGAAGATGGTCTTCTTCGACAAGCGGGGCCGCATCCGCCGCGGCGCGGACATCCAGCAGTGGCACGGAGAGGAGTCGGACGACGAGCTGAAGAAGCGCGTCGACTTCCTCAACGGGAAAGCGGGGACGGAGAGCGTCCGGGCGGGTCCTCCCCCGGCGGGGAGATAGGCGCCGTGGAGACCCGGATCTCCGTCGACGGCAGGATCACCCCGCCCGGGGAGGCCGTCGTGCCCGCGCTCGACCGCGGATTCCTCTACGGGGACTCCGTCTACGAGGTGATCTGGTGGCACCGCGGCGTGCTCATCCAGCGAGCCGAGCACCTCGGCCGCCTGCGCCGCAGCGCCACGCACGTGTACATGCAGATCACGCTCACCGACGAGGAGCTGCTCGCGGCCGTCGACGCGACGGTCGAGGCCACGGGCGCCACCGAGGACGAGGACGCCTACGTGCGGCTCGTCGTGACGCGAGGCACCGGTACGCTCGGCCTCGCCGTCGAGCCCGAGGAGCGCCACTGCGTCGTCGTCGTCGTGGCGCCCGCGAACCGCCCCGACGCCGAACGCTGGGAGCGCGGACTCACCATGATCGTGGGACACCGTCGCCGCAACCCGCGCATGGCGCTCGACCCGCAGGCCAAGACCGGCAACTACCTCAACAACGTGCTGGCGCTCCACGAGGCCCGCCTCGCGGGCGTCGACGACGCGATCATGCTGAACGAGGCGGGCGAGGTGACCGAGGCCACCACGGCCAACGTCTACGCGATTCGAGCCGGCCGGCTCCTCACGCCCGGGCTCGAGGCGGGCATCCTCGAGGGCACGACGCGCGGCCGCATCCTCTCGCTCTGCGAGGCCCACGGTCTCGAGGCCGGGGAGGGCGTCCTCCGGCGGGGGGACCTCGGCGCCGCGGACGAGCTGTTCGTGTCGTCGTCGGTGAAGGGCATCCTCCCGGTGGTCGCCGTCGACGGGCAGCCGGTCGCGAGGTGCTCAAGGAGAATTTCTCTGCAGATGCAGTGACTATTGATATCGCCTCCAGATTCCATCGGGTCATAAGACAAATCACCCGGAATCCGGATCCGTACCTGGAAATGAAAGAAAAGGAGATTGCAGTATCCAGGGAGATGAGCCGGAAAATAAGATCGCAATATGGTGACGGTCTCATTGATTTGATCAAGTTCGCCG
>JAUXCH010000014.1 GCA_030618975.1 Planctomycetia bacterium | reverse complement strand
GACCGCGCCTGGGTGGGGCCGACGTCGCCGGGCGGGAGCTTGCGAAAAGCGCGGAATTTCACCTGACCCCGAGCTGCCCGAGCTGCTGTGAACCGATTCGGTTGCGGTGGGTGTCTCATGGGTGAGCACCATGAGTCCCGAGTCCTCCCCTCACGATCCGATCGAGCGCCTTCTCGCCGAGCGGGCGTGGCTTCGCCGTCTTGCCGGCGCGCTCGTGAACGACGCCGCCACGGCCGAGGACCTGACGCAGGACGCGTACGTCGTCGCGCTCCAGCACACTTCGTCTTCCGTCCGCAGCCCGCGTGCGTGGCTGGCCACCGTGCTGCGCAACCGGATGCGAAACCGCGTTCGCGACGAGGCGAAACGGCTCCAGAAGGAGACGGAAGCCGTCCGGGACGACGAGGTCGAGCCGCCCGACCGCGCCGTCGCGCGCGCCGAGCTCGTCGAGCGGCTCGGTCGACTCGTGCTCGCGCTGCCCGAGCCGTACCGGTCCACGATCGTCCTCCGCTTCTTCGAGGACCTTCCACCCCGTCTCGTGGCGAAGCGCCAGGGCGTGCCGGTGGAGACGGTCAGGACGCGGACCCGCCGTGCGCTGAAGACCCTCGAGCGGCAGCTGGACGGACTCCACGACGGGCGGCGCGGGTTGTGGGTGTCGGCGTTCGTGCCGTGGGTCGGAGGGGGCGGTGCGGCGAAGATCGGGGTGGGAGGTGCGTGGCTGATGGCGTCGAAGAGCAAGCTGGCGGCGGGGCTCCTGCTCGTGGTCCTTGTGGGTGCAGGTACCTGGATCGCGAGCTCGTGGCTTCGGGACCCCGACCGGCACCCGGCCCGCCCCGCGGGCCCCGTGGATCTGGCGACGGGCGAGGCGGAGGAAGCGCACCTCGCCGGGCGCACGGCGCCGGGCGCCGGGGCGCCTTCCGTGCTCGCGCGTCCTTCCGAGAACGCGCTCCGGATCGTGGGACGCGTGGTGGACGAGAGACGCCGACCGGTCCCGGGGGTGGCGGTCGGCGCCGCGGACGAGCGCACCCGAACCGACGACGACGGCCGCTTCGAGCTGTCGTGCGAGGTGCCGTCCCCCGACGAGTTCGCCGGCATCGCCGTGCGGGCCCGGGCCGCGGACGGGCGCGTCGCCGCCGCGATGCTGAGGGTGCCGCCGGAGGGCGAGCACCTCCTCGACGCAGGCACGCTCGTCCTCGAGGCGGGTCACGGCCTGGAGGTGCAGGTCTCGCGGCGAGGGGGCGGGGGCGTTCGGGCGCGCCTCCTCCTGCTCGGCCTCGTGCCGCCGGGCGCGGGGCCGCTGCTCGAGACCAGCACCGACGGCGAGGGGCGCGCGCACCTCGACGGTCTTCCGGCCGGCGCCTGGCGCATCCTCGCGGTCGCGGACGGCTACGGGCGGGGCGAGGCGCGCGTCTGGATCCCCCGGTTCGTGGACGGACCGTGCCAGGTCGTGCTGGCCCCGCCCCGCGACGTCCGGCTCCGCGTTCTCGACATGCAGACGAACGAGCCCGTGGCGGGGGCATCGGTCGACCTCTTCGAGGGCCCTGCCTCGTTCAACACGGTGCCGCGCCTTCCCTGCGTTGTCGTGGCAGCGACCGACGAGCGGGGCGAGACCGTGCTCGAAGGGCTTGGAACGGACGAGTCGCCGCATCTCCTCGTCCAGGGGGCGGGCATCGCTCGGATCCGCGAGGATCGAGGGAGGTGGCAGTACATGCTGCTGCGCGTACCGCCAGGGGCCGAGCGCTTCGAGTGCAAGGTCTACCGGACGCAGCCCGTGCGCTGGCGCATCCTCCCGGGCGAGGTCGAGCCCCCGCCCGAGGGCACGGTTCTGCGCGTGGTCGGCCTGCACGCGATGGAGCCGTTCGCCTGCCGCCCCGCGCGGATCGAGGACGGCTACGTCGTGGCGGACTCCGCGGCGAACGGGAAGTTCGCGATCGCCGACGACCTCGCGCGCATCGCTCACCTCGAGAGCACCTACGGGACCGACAAGGAGCCGACGACCTCCTTCCGCCGACCGCGAAGCATCACGGTTCTTGCGCGCGAGGCGGACGGCAGCCCGGTCGCCGGCGTGGGCTTCCGGGCCCTGCAGAGCAACCACAACCCCCTGGTGCCCCAGGCGATCACGGACGCCGACGGCGTCGCCCGGCTCGAGGGCCTGCACGGCGGCGGGGTCGATCTCTGGCGGGCGTACCCGGGCGGGGACTGGTTCGACCCGCGCGCCTCGGAGGTCGACCTCGAGGAAGGCGATGTACGCATCGAGGTGACCCTGCCGCTCGAGATCGAGGTCACGTTGCACGTTCGCGTCGACGGCGAGCCCCGCCTTCCGCGGGACTACACGCTCTTCGTCAACCGGATCCTCGTTCCCGAGGTCGACGAGGATCCGGAGGCCGCGACGCTGCGGTTCGCGTGGCGCCCCACGTCGGGCCGCCGACAGGTCGTGCACCTCGAGACCGCCGCGTCGCTTCTCGGCGCGGCCACGCTGCCCGAGGACGCGGCGGAGGCGGAGCTCGAGATCGAACTGGCGACGGCGGGGTTCCTCTACGCGCGTGTCCTGCCGCCCGCGGACGGTCGCTACCAGGCCTTCCTCCAGACCCGCGCAGAGGCCGGGGGGGCGTGGCAGGACATCACGAACGTCTACCCGGTGGGCTCCGATGGGCCGCCCGACGAGCACGTCCGGTTCGGCCCCGTCACGCCCGGTCTCTACCGGGTGTTCGACCGGGAGAGTGGGGTCGTGGGTCCGCCGGTCGAGGTCCTGGTCGAAGGGCCGATCCCCTTCGCGACCCTCGACCTGCGTGACGTCGTCGACGTCCGGGGCCGCGTCGAAGTCCCGGAGGGGCGAAGCACCGAGGACGCGCGCGTGGCCGTCGTCCTGGCCGAGCCGGAGAGCCCCGACGCGAGTCTCGGCGCCTCGATCGTCCGCCGGGTCCGCGTGACGGGCGCCGGTCGCTTCCGCGCGCGGATCCCGTCCTCCACCGGCGCGACGCTCAACGTGGAGCACCCGGTCCTCCGGCCCGACCCGGAGCGGGGCAGCGCGCGGGTGACGAACGCCGGCGAGGAGGTGGTCCTCGCCCTCGTCGCGACGACCGAGGCCGTGCTCCGCTTCGATCCGCCGCTCGATCTCGACAGTCGGCCGCGCATGCTCCCCTCGGCGCGCCTCTACCGCGGCGAGCCGAGGGGGGAGCCGGCCCGGAAGCTCTCCGTGACGGTCGAGGACGGCGTGGCGCGCATCGCAGGCTACGCCCCGGGCACGTGGACGTTGTGGGTCGACATGGGCGTCGACCTGCCGGTCGTGTTTCGCGACGTCGGGCTCGGTGCGGGCACCACGGACCTGGGTACGGTATCGCTGGCCCGCGGCTCGACGCTGAAGGTGCGGATCCTCATGCCGGAGGGGCGTGTGCCGCCCTTCCTCGGGCTCTTCACAACACGGGTCGAGGATCCGTCGTACCGTCGTTATCTGCTCTTCCAGCGGCGCGAGACCGAGCTCGAGCTGCCGGGGCTCCTGCCCGGCACGTGGAAGCTCGACTTCCTCATCCCCGAGGCGGACCGGCTGCCCAAGGAGGTCACCGTGGGGGAGGACGAGGTCGTCGACGTCGTCGTGGACTTGAGGTAGCGCTCCCGGTCCCCGGGCGCCAGGCCATACGCGTGGCCGGCGTCAGTCGCGAGGGAAGACCTTCACCGCCTCCGGCTCGACGGCCACTGCGACCTTCTGGCCCACCTGGAACTCGTACGCCCCGAGTCCCCGGCGCTCGATCGCCACCAGCGGCACGCCGACGTCGAGCTCGATCTCCGTGCAGGTCGGTTTGGGGCGCAGCGCCACCACTGTGCCGCGGAAGGCGTTGGCCGGCTCATCCTGCCCGTCGAGGAACCGGATGTCCTCGGGGCGGATGCCCACCATCACGGGGCCGTCCAGAGCGGCGTAGTCGCTCGCCAGAACGGGCCCCTGGCCCAAGCGCACGCGGCAGGCGCCCCCGATCCGCTCGGCGGTCGCCGGCAGCACGTTCCGGGTTCGCGTGAAGCGCGCGACGAACGTACTGGCCGGCCGGGCCAGGATCTCTTCGATCGTCCCGACCTGGGCCAATCGCCCGCTCTCGAGGATCGCCACCCGGTCGGCTACGTCGGCCGTCTCCTCGAAGCTGTGGCACACGTGGACGAAGGTGCCGTGGAGCTCTCGGTGCACGCGGCGGAGCTCGGCGGCGAGCTCCGCGCGTCGATCTTCGTCGAGCGCGGCCAGGGGCTCGTCGAGGAGCAGGATCCGCGGCTTGGTCACGAGGGCGCGGCCGAGCGCCACCCGCTGCTTCTCCCCCCCGCTGAGATGGAGGGGCATGCGCTCGGCGAGGTGCGCGACTCCCAGCATGTCCATCATGGCCTGCACCCTTGCGTCCACCTCCGACGCGGGCCGCTTCCGGGCGCGCAGACCGTAGCCCATGTTCCTGCGGACGTTCATGTTCGGGAACAGCGCGTAGTCCTGGGGGACGTAGCCGATGTTGCGCTCCTCGGGGTACAGGCGCGTCACGTCGTTCCCGTCGAGGAGCACGCGGCCGGTGCGCGGCTGGTGGATGCCGGCGATGCACTCGATGACCACGGTCTTCCCCGAACCCGTGGGCCCGAGCAGGACGAGATACTCGCCTTCCTCCAGATCCAGCGTGATGTCGTGGAGGCGGAACTCGCCGAGCTCGATGCTCAGATTCTCGACGCGAATCATGATGTCACCACACGTAGCCCTTCCCGCCAATGCGATGGATCGCGTAGACGCTTACGGCGCTGATGAGGACGAGGGCGAAAGCGATGCCGAACCCGTACTCGATGTTGCCGAACTCGATCTCCACCCACATGCCCACTGAGAGGTAGTCGGCCTGCTGCATCTGGAGGTCCTTCGCCCAGCCCGGGAACCGGGAGACGGGGAGCTCCCGGAACGTGCCGCAGAAGATCAGCACGGCGCCGAACTCGGCGAGAGCCCTCACCCAGGCGAGGATGAACCCGGCGATCAGGCCGGACTTCGCGGAGGGCAGCGACACGGTCCAGAACGTGCGCCAGCGCGAGCTCCCGAGCGACCGGGCCACGTGCTCGAAGCGGGGGTTCACGCCCGCGAACGCGGCCCGCCAGGCGCTCAGCCCCATCGCGAGGGCGAGCACGAGCTGCGCTACCACCAGGCCCGGCAAGAGCGTATGGGGCACCTGGAAGCCCAGGTTCTCCTGCAGCCCGTGCAGCGGCCCGTACTGGAACATGATGATCAGGCAGAGGCCCACCGCCGAGGCGGGGAGCACGATGACCGACGAGAACAGGACGTCGATGATCCCGCGCCCCGGGATGCGGTAGTGCGTGAGGGCGTACGCCGCCGGGATGCCGATCAGCGCGGCGAGGAGTGCGGTGAGGGTCGCGGTGAAGACGGAGAGGTTCATCGAGCGCCAGAAGGCCGGGTCTTCCCAGAATCCTCCGGCGAAGCGCCTCGAGAGGGTCTCGGTTCGCCAACTCTCGGTGTCGGTCGTCTGGACGGTCTCTGCCGGCACGAGCTGGTCCACGTTGCTGAGGAACAGCCAGCACGAGCTCAGGACCACCACCAGGGTGCAGGCGTAGCAGAGCGCGATAAAGAGGTGGGCGCGGGCACGGCTACCAGACATAGCTGCGCCCCCCGATCAACCGCATCGCCCCCATGGTGGCCACGGCCAGGAGCACGCACACGAGGCTCATGGAGACGCACCACCCCATCATTCCGCCGTTCCAGTCGAGGTAGATCGCGAACGGGAGGACGTCGGTCTGCTTCTCCGTCCCTCCGACGAAGAGCATCAACGCCTCCCACTCGGCGGCGGCCCGCGCCCACACGACGATCAGGCTTGCCATCACGCCGCGCTTGGCCAGGGGGAGGGTTACGTGCAGGAACGTGGCCGGAAGCGACGCCCCGAGCGACCGCGACACCTGCTCGAACCGCGGATTCACCGCGTCAAAACTCGCCTTCATCAGGCGGGCGGCGAACGCGATCGTCACCACGAATTGCACGAAGATCACGCCGGTGGCGCTATGGGCAAGCTCGAGCCCCATGGCGTCGAGGACGTTCCTGACGGGGGGTGTCCGCACGAATCCGAAGAGCAAGGCGCCGATCGCCGCGGCGGGGACCATCACCGGGAGGTCGATCAGGGTCGCGATCAGGCGGGGAACCGGGAACCGGAGGCGCGAAAGGGCGTAGCCGACGGGGATCCCGAGGATGACCGACAGCCCCGTGGAGATCGTCGCCGTCCACACCGTGAGCCAGACGCGCGCCCAGAGCCGCTCCTGTCCGAAGAAGTAGGCTGCGTCCGACCACCCCAGGTAGACGGCCGTGCTCCCCACGAACACGAGATAAGTCGCGAGGATGCCCAGCGTCGCCGACACGCAGATCGCCGGCCAGAGCATGTGTTGCCGGTAGAGGAGCACGGCGGCGCCCGCACCGGAGCCGACCCCGAGGACGGCCAAGCGCGTTGCCCCGACCCCGCCTTCCCCGGCAGCAACGCGAAGGGCGGCCAGGAGGAGGAGGACGAAGCCCGTTCCGGCGAGCCCGATCGCCCACGTCTTCGCGCGCCGGCGCGGAAGGCTCGGATCCGGAGCGTTCTTCATCACGAACGCGCTACGTCCCGGAGCGGCGGGTCTTGCCCTGGCGGACGACTTCCTTCAGGAGCGGGCCCACGCCCTCGGCATCGAGGTCCCCCTCCTTCACCGCCCGTGCGGCGTGTACGAGCCATTCCATCAGCGCGTCGGTCGACGCGCCCCCGTCGGTCACGAAGCCCTGCTCGTCGGTCGGGATGTCCCCGATGGCGTAGGCGTGGCTCTCGAAGATCTCCTTCCCCGCGGCAGAGAGGATGAGATCCTTGAGCAACTGGGCTTCCTGCGGGAAGCGCGAGAACTCGAGAACCCCGACCGGCAGGCGGACCGCACCGCGATAGGCTGCCTTCAGGGGGATGATCTCGACGTCACGGAGGTAGAGCACGGCCGTACTCGACCAGAGGATGGTGGCGTCGATGAGCTTGTGCTGGACGGCGTTGCCGAGCTCGGGGATGCACTTGGCGCTCATCGATGCGTTCTCTCGGACCGCCTCCCAGATGCCGGCCTTCTGGAACGTCTTCTCGTGCCAGATCCCGATGGCGCACGCGCGTGGGTTCCCGAGCCCGATCTTGACGCCCGGCTTTGCACAGTCGGCCAGCGTCCGGATGTTCTTCGGGTTGCCCTTCGGCGTGACCAGCACCGTCACGAAGTAGGCGGCGATGTCGCGCTGGGGATCGTAGTCGGTGATGAACCCGCGCTCGACCGCCTGCAGAAGGTAGAACTCCTCACCCGGCAGGTAGAGATCGCCCTCTTTCGAGCGCGAGATGTCGGCGATGAAGTATCCCGATCCCTTGTAGGAGAAGTTGACCTTCACCTCAGGGTGACGCTCCTCGAAGATCACCTTGATCTCGTTCAAGGAGGAGCGTTGACCGACCCCGGCGTGGAAGAGCATCGTGTCTCGCCCATCACCACAACCGGCCAGCAGCAAGAGAGCGAGAACGAACGAACGACGAGCGCATGCCCAACTCATGCCTCCCACTCTACGAAGGACCGCGCGCCAAGGAAGACACCGCGGGCCGCGGCGGCCACATTCCGCTCTGCACACGCTGCTTCCGTGGCACTCCCGGCACCTGCGGTGACGGACTGCAGAGGCCCAGGAAGCGTATCTCCCTGGGCAGGCGCAGGATCCACACGGACGCGGGCGATCGAGACGCGGTCACGGCCGAGGTGGCGGGTGGGGGATCGCGCGGGCCCCGCCGGGGGGCGGCGGCGTCACACCCCTCCGCCCTGAGTTCCTGCCTCGTCTCCCGCTGGCTCGAGGGAGCGATCTGCCTGTGTCTGTCGGGACCCCCGGCGGTGCGAATCCCTCGACCTGATCCTGGCCGTCACAGGCGGGTCATGACGGCCTCGGCGCTCGAGTTCACCTTCATCCGCCGCTTCTTGTCTCACGTCCTGCCCAAGGGCTACGTCCTCATCCACCACTTCGGAATCCTGGCCAACGCCGTGCGCGGGAAGAAGCCCCTTCGCTGCCGCAAGCTGCTCGAAACCTCCTGTGCCCAGATGCTCTCGCTCGACGACGTCGTACCGGCCTTCACCTGGGACTCGACGGCCGACACGCCCGGCTCCCCTCGCTTGGCGATCTGCTCCTGCAGGTGCGATGCGTGCCTGGCGCTCGAGCCGCCGGGGCTCCTGCCAGGCACGTGGAAGCTCGACATCCTCGTCCCCGAGGCGGACCGGCTGCCCAGGGAGGTCACGGTGGGGGAGGACGAGGTCGTCGATCTCGTCCTGGACCTCCGGTAGACCCACTCGGACGGCCATCCCGCCAGGAGTGGCGTCCGGCCGGCCGGACTGCGGGCCGGCACGGCGGTCGCCTGCTCGAGATCGAGAGGAGGATTACCGTGCTCGTTGCCCGTGGGGAGCTGTGTTTCCGGGCGAAAACCCCCGAAGCGTGCGGAATTCGCCCCGACCCCGAGGTGCTGGCCCCGAGGTGACGGCGCATGACGCCATGCGCCTTGACACCTCCGAATGCCCCCCAGAGAATGCGCCCCACGAACTTCTCGGATGGCAGGGAACTCCATGATCCTTCGCAAGATATGGCGCGCGTTCAAGGCGCAGATCAACAAGATCGCGAACATCTTCTGGACCGCCGATCCAATCGCCCAGATGCAGTACGAGTACGACCTCGCGGTGGAACAGATGAAGGAGGGGCGAGAGGGACTCGAGCAGTATCGCGCGCTGGTCGAACGTGTCACGCGCCAGGTCGCGGCGTCGAAGAAGCACGAGGCCATGCTCGAGGCGAAGATCAAGGCGTATCTCCAGGCCGGGAACCGCGAGACGGCGGCGAACTTCGCCCTCGAGCTCACGAAGATCCGGCGGGAACTCGCCGAGAACGCAGCGCAGCTCGCGATGCACGAGAAGTCCTACGAGAACAACCTCAAGAAGATCAAGCGTGCTACCGGGAAGCTCGGCAAGGTGCGCGAGAAGATCCAGAAGTACGACGCCGAGCTCAAGATGAGCCGCGCCGAGGCGGAGCTCGCGAAGCTCAGTCAGGACTTCAACTTCGACGTCACCACGGACTTCGGTCAGATCGAGCAGGTCATCCAGGACCGCATCAACCTGAACCGCGCGAAGGTGCGGGTGGCCTCCGACCTCTCCGGCGAGGGGATCGAGGAGATCGAGGCCGAGGAGGCCATGGAGAAGGTGATGGCCGAGGATGCGCTCAAGGAGTTCGAGATCGACATGGGCCTCGTGACACCCGAGACGGTGGACATCGAGGAGCTGCCGAAGGAGCTCGGGCGCGCCACGACGAAGGAGACGGAGGGGTAGCCGGGCAGGCATGGCCGGGCATCTCCCGAGGGGGGGCGAGCCGTTGGATCTGACGAAAGCCGAGAGCGCGGATCCGACGACGCCTCTGCCCACCGTTCCCACGCAGAGGCTCCCGGCGTCGTACCCGGCCTGGGCCCACGAGCTCGGCGACCTGTACTTCTCGGGCACGACCTCGATGTTCGTGCTGCACGGCAACGTCCACGACTACGTCCACGCACCGGACGCACCGGACGCACCGGACGCGGAGGACGGGGAGGCAGACGGCGGGGGCGGGTACGTCAGCCTCGCCGAGTTCCTGGCCACCCGGGTCTTCGGCTCGTGGGATCTCGTCCTCCACTACGACCTGGGCCGGGGACTTCGCGCCTTCGCCGGCCCGGACGGCGCTCGCCTCCGGACCATGGTCCAGCTGACCTCGGCCATGGGCGACCCTTCCGCCTGGCCGCAGTCCCCCGACAAGGCCTTCGCACTGATCGACCGTTTTCTCCGCCGCACGATGCTCATGGACGTCGCGCAAGACGGGGGGCGCGGTCCCAAGCGGGCCCGCAGCGTGGCGATCATCCTGCAGCACGCCCAGTACATCGTGCCGGACGCCGACATATCCGCCCTGGCCGGGGCACACGGCGCCCGCCTCGTGCGGCTGCTCGACTGGGCCCAGAATCCCTACCTGAAGCGCCTGAACATCGCGTTCTGCCTCGTGGCCGACAAGCTCAGCGAGGTCAACCGACGCCTCGTCCAGAATCCCCACGTCGCTCCGGTCGAGATCCCGATGCCGGATACGGAGGAGCGCGAGCGGTTCGTGGAGTGGTCGATCCGCGAGGACGACGGCTTCGCCGCGGCGAGCGACTTCACGCCGCACCAGCTCGCGGAGGTCTCCAACGGCCTCTCCCTGGTGAACCTCAACGTGGTGCTCGCGCAGGCGCGCACCGGACACCGTCGACTCGACGCCGAACGCTTCCGAGAGCTCAAGAAACGGACCATCGAGCAGCAGGTCCACGGCCTGCTGGAGTTCTTCGAGCCGTCCCACAGCCTGGACATGGTCGTGGGCCACGAGGCCGCGAAGGCACGCCTGCGCGGCGACGCCCGCCTCATGCTCGAGGGCCACCTCGAGTTCGCCCCCATGGGATACCTGATCTGCGGCCCCGTCGGCACCGGGAAGACCTTTCTCGCCGAGTGCTACGCCGGCTCGATCGGCATCCCCTGCGTGAAGCTCTTGAACTTCCGGTCGAAGTTCGTGGGCGAGACCGAGGGCAACCTGGAGCAGGTCCTGACCGTGCTTCGATCCCTCGGTCCGGTCGTGGTGATCGTGGACGAGGCCGACGCCGCCTTGGGTACCCGGGACGCCTCCGGCGATTCCGGCACGTCGGCCCGCGTGTTCTCGATGATCGCCTCCCAGATGGGAGACACCCGCTACCGGGGCCGCATCCTCTGGATGCTGCTCACGAGCCGTCCCGACCGTCTCCCCGTCGATCTCAAGCGCCAGGGCCGGGCCGAGATCCACATCCCGCTCTTCTATCCCGCCGACGAAGCCGAGTTCCGGAAGATGTTCGAGGTCATGGCGCGCAAGAACGGCGTCGACGCCTCGGGCGGCGCCTTCGCGGGCGTCGAGCGGGGCGAGCGGCGGCTGAGCGGATCGGACATCGAGAGCGTCGTCCTGGGCGCCAACCGGCTGGCCCTGACCGCGGGCCGCGAGACCATCTCCGCGGAGGACGTGGACAACGCTCTCCAGGACTTCGTGCCCTCGGTGCAGGGGCTCGAACGCGAGGCCCAGGAGCTGGCCGCGGTCCTCGAGTGCACGCAACTCTCCTTCCTCCCCGAGCGCTGGCGAGTGGAGGTCGCGAAGCCGAACGGCCGCGTGGCCATCCAGGAGCGCTTCGTGGCGATTCGACAGATTCTCGAAAACTAGGACCCGACGACGAACGGCGGCGCCCGCCGCCCCGACATGCTGGGAGCACCCATGACGGCAAGCGATTCCCCCGATCGGATGAGTTGGCTCGACGATGAGGGAGGCGTGGCCATCGACGCCCACGCCCGCAAGCTCGAGTCCTTCCTCGAAGCCGTGGCAGACGGCGTCGTCTCCACCGACGAGGTCGAGGCCCAGGAAGCGCGCGTCGTGGCCCTCATGAAGGAGATCGAGCCCCAGCTCGACGACGCTCTCCACGCCCGGGTGACGGAGCTCCTCTGCGAGCTCACGGCCCACGACATCATGAACTTCCTGCACTCCGTGCAGGAGGCGCGACCCCCGACCCGGTTCAGAGGCTGAGAGCAGCCCCCGCAGCACGCAGACAACAGGGCCATGCCGTTCTCGAGAGGACAACACGATGCCTGGTAAGCCGAAATCTTCCTTCTACATCGCTCTGGTCGCGGTGATCGCCCTGCTGGTGTTCTTCGCCGTCTGGCGGAGCGACATCTTTGCCCCGGAGGGTGCGGGTGAGGGGGGCGGCTCCATCGATCCGTCCCAGATCGGCGCCGGCGGCATCGAAGCCCCCGACGCCATGGGCGTGACGACGGTCAAGGAGTACGCGTTCGTTCCGGCCCAGACCCTGCCCCCCGTGAAGGGGACCTCGGACTATCGAAAGCTCGAGGACAACACGGTGCGATTCGCCCTCAACGTCTGGGCGGGTTGGTCGCCGATCATCTATGCGAACGAGGGTTTCAAGCCGAACAAGGTCTGGCGCACGCCCGACGGGAAGCCCTTCAAGGTGGAGCTCGTCCTCATCGACGACCCCGTCGCCATGCGCGACGCCTACGCCACGGGCGAGGTCCACATCGGCTGGGCGGCCTTGGACATGGTGCCCCTCTTCATGGAGGGCTTCGTCGATCGGAGCGGAAAGCCCCGCGACAGCCGCGTCATGCCTCGGATCTTCCAGCAGGTGGACTGGTCCAACGGCGGTGACGGGATCGTCGTGCGCGACCGGATCAAGACGGTGAAGGACCTGCGCGGGGAGAAGATCGTCCTGGCGCAGAACTCCCCTTCGCACTACTTCGCCCTGAACATGCTGGTGTCCGGCGGCGTGCAGCCCGCCGAGGTGAAGTGGATCTTCACGAACGACGCCTTCCAGGCCGCGGCGGCCTTCAACGCGCAGGCGGACATCGCCGCCGCCGTCTCGTGGGCCCCCGACATCTACAACCTCGAAGAAGTCCAGAGCAACCGCATGCTGGTGACGACGGCGACGGCGAACAAGCTGATCGCCGACGTCTGGTTCGCGCGGGCCGACTTCGCCAACGACCACATGAACATCTGCGAGGGCCTGGTGCGGGGCATCTTCGACGCCATGGTCGACCTGAAGAAGGACGCCGCGAAGCAGAAGGTCGCCGAGTGGATGGCGGAGGGCTACAACCTGCCGGCGAGCGAAGCGCTCTCGATGCTCGGTGACGCGCACAGCACGAACTGGGCGGAGAACTACCAGTTCTTCCTGAACCAGAACAACCCGGCCAACTTCGAGCGCGTCTGGACGCAGGCCTACTACCTCTACCGGAAGATCGGAACGGTCCGACACACGCCCGTGCCCTTCAACCAGGTGATGGACTTCTCCATCATCCAAAAGCTCGCGAAGGAGCCGAAGTACTCGACGCAGCGCGACGAGTACCAGGTGAGGTTCACGCCCAAGGCGGTGTCTCAGGTCCGGGCGGAGTCCAACGAGATCCTGACGCAGACCGTCGTCATCCACTTCCATCCCAACAGCTGGGATCTCCACAAGCGAATCGTGCGCGAGATCGACGGGGAGGAGATCGAACAGCTCTACGATCCCAACGTCGACAACATCCTGGAGGACGTCGCCAAGCTGGTCGGGACGTTCGGGCTGGCGCAGGTCATCATCGAGGGCCACACGGACTCCTCGATGAAGGGGCGGGTCAGCGCGAACCTGGTGAAGGAGCTGGCGCTGAACCGTGCGAACTCCGTCAAGGAGGCGCTCGTGAAGAAGTACTCACTCGATCCGAATCAGTTCAACGTCGACGGTCTCGGGTGGGATCGTCCGGGGGACCCGATGGACCCGCTGAACCAGGCGAAGAACCGGCGGGTGGAGATCAAGGTCTACTCGGCGGAAACCAAGTAGGGCTTCGATGACCAAGGAGCCGGAATCGATCCCGGGCGGTGCCGTTCGCGCCGCCCCCCCAGCACTCCCTCGGGCGCAGCCCTCTGCGCCGCCTCCCCGGCGTTCGCCGGGGAGGCGCCTCTTCGCTCTGAGGGGGGACATTCCGACCTGGCTCCACGTCGTCCTGGGCCTCGCGTGCATCGCGCTCATCTTCCTCGCGTGGTTCCTCGCCACGGTGGGGGAGCCCGAGTTCCGCATGGTCTCTCCCACCGTCCTGCCGAGCCCGGCCGAGACGTTCAGTTCGTTCCAGGAACTCTGGTTCGACCGGGCGCTCACGCGGAACCTGATCGTCACGTTGCGCCGGGTCGTGCTGGGGTTCGCGTTGGCGTGCGCCGTCGGAATCCCGTTGGGGATCCTGTCCGGCTGTTTCGCCCTTGCGCAGGGCCTCCTCTTTCCGCTGACCATCTTCGGACGCAACATCCCGCTCGCCGCCCTGATCCCCCTTACGTTCACCGCGTTCGGGATCGGCGAGTGGCAGAAGGTGATGTTCATCTTCATCGCGTGCGTCATGTTCATCGTGAGCGACACGGCGACGGCGATTCGAGACGTCGATCAGCGCTACGTCGACACGGCCTGGACGCTGGGGGCGAAGAGGCGCCAGATCATCACGAAGGTCCTGGTCCCGCTCGCCATGCCCGCGGTGTTCAACTCGCTGCGCCTGCTCTTCGGGCTGGCCTTCGGCTACATCATGCTGGCCGAGCTCGTGAAGCTGGGTGGAGAGGTCGGGGGCCTCGGCGACATCATCCGCCAGTCGCAGCGCCGAGGCTACATCGAGCACATCTGGCTCGTCCTCCTGATCATTCCGTTCATCGCGTTGGCGATCGACCGGACTCTCAAGGCCATCCAGAAGAGCCTCTTTCCCTACCAGTACGGAGGCCACGGGCTGCTCCACCGGGCGCTGCGCGTCGTGGGGCACGCCTGGGAGGACCTGAAGGGCGTCTTCTTCAGCCGCGAGGTGGCGACGACGCAGGCTGGGCCGGGGGAGGAAGACGCGTGAGCGATCCCGTCCCCCAAGACGCCGTGCCTCAAGACGACGGGCCCCAGGACGCAGTACCCCAGGACGCCGTCCTCCAGGACGCCCTCCCCCAGGACGTCGGCGTCGGCACGGTGCTCGACCACGTGCGGGAGCCCGAGGAGATCCCCTCCGCGGGGATCGTCTCGTTTCGCAACGTGAGGAAGACCTACAACGTCGGTGAGGCGAACGCCTTCACGGCGATCGACGAGGTGAACTTCGTCGTGGAGGACATCGAGGGGAAGGGCGAGTTCGTCTCCATCCTCGGGCCCAGCGGCTGCGGCAAGAGCACGGTCCTCCGTCTGATCGCGGGCCTCGAGCCTCAGCACCCACCGACGGTCGGAGAGGTCCGGGTGATGGGCAGGACCGTGGAGCGCCCGGGTGCCGACCGGGGCATGGTCTTCCAGGACTACACCTCGTTCGACCACCGGACGGTCCTCGACAACGTCGCGTTCGGCCTCGAGTGCCGGGGCGTGCCGCGCGAGGAGCGCGAGGAGTCGGCGCGGCACTGGATCGGGCGCGTAGGACTGAGCGTGGAGAACGACCAGCTCAAGTACCCCCACGAATTGTCGGGCGGCATGCGGCAGCGGGTTGCGATCGCGCGCACGTTGATCCTCCGACCGCGGATTATCCTGATGGACGAACCGTTCGGGGCCCTCGACCCCACGACGCGGCTGAACATGCAGGACCTGCTCGTCGACCTCTGGCGCGAGGTCGAGGCGACCGTGTTCTTCGTGACGCATTCCATCGGGGAGGCCGTGTATCTCGGGGACCGCGTGTACCTGATGAGCAACTCTCCCGGCACCATCCTGGAGGAGTTGGAGGTGGAGCCTCCGAATCGACCCGCGCTGGAGATGCAGCGAGAGGTCCCCTTTCAGGAGACGGTGTTCTACATCCGCGACAAGATCGCGACGCTCGAGGAGGAGCGCTGAGGTGGGTCTGGGCAAGTACCTCAAGCGGGCGTTCCTGAACCACTGGAACCTCCTCGCCGTCGGAGCGGGGGCGGTCTTCGCCATCCTCACGGGCCACCCCGACGTGGTGCTGCCGGTCGTCGCGGCCGTGGAGATCGCCTACCTGGGCCTCCTCAGCACGAACCCCAGGTTCCAGAAGGCGATCGACGCCGAGGAGGCCAAGGCCAGGCGCGCGACGGTCGCCGTCACCAGCGAGGAGGCGCTCTCGAAGATCACGGCCGCGCTTCCTCCCGCGAGTCTCGCGCGCTACGAGGCGCTGCGTGCCCGAGCGCAGGAGCTCAGGCAGATCGGGCGCGATCTCAGGCGGCCCGCGGGCGGTTCCGGCCGGATGCCCTTCGAGAGCCTGCAGTTGAAGAGCCTCGACCGCCTGCTCTGGATCTTCCTTCGTCTCCTCTACACCGAGTGGTCGCTCTCGCGCTTCCTGGACCGGACCAGCGTGAGCGCCATCCGAGGGGATATCGAGCGCCTCGAGCGTCAGCTCGCGGCGATTCCCGACGACCCGACGAATCCCCGGCGCGCCAAGGCCCGCGAGACGATCCAGGACAACCTCGATACCTCCCGCTCCCGCCTCACGAACTTGCAGAAGGCCCAGGAGAACTACGAGCTGGTCCAGCTCGAGATCGACCGGCTCGAAAACAAGATCCGGTCCCTCTCCGAGATGGCCGTGAACCGGCAGGAACCCGAGTTCATCAGCGACCAGGTGGACGCGGTCGCGACCTCCATGCTCGAGACGGAGCGCACGATGGACGAGCTCCGCTTCGCCACGGGGTTCGTGGAAGGCGACGAAACCGTGCCCGAGCTGCTCAACCGATCGACGGTCGAGACGCGGGGTTGAGGGAGCGACGCCGTACGGTGAAGCAAAGCGCCGCCCGGTGGCTCGTGCTCGGCCTGGTCCTGGTGGGTGTCGTCGTGTTCTGGCAGACGTGGCTCGTGTACCCGCTGAAGATCCTGGTCGTCTTCTTTCACGAGCTCAGTCACGGTCTCGCGGCCATCCTCACCGGAGGCTCGGTCGTCGAGATCCAGCTCGATCCCCGGGAGGGGGGACTCGCCGTCACGCGCGGGGGAAGCCGCTTCGTGATCCTGTCCGCCGGATACCTGGGCAGCCTGCTCGTCGGCGGCGTGATCCTCGTCGCCGCAGCCGGAAGTCGCCAGGACCGCGTGATCACGGGGATCCTCGGGGTCGTGCTCGCCGCGGTCACCCTGCTTCTCGTCCGGCCGTGGTTCGGCTTCGGGATGATCTTCGGACTCGCGGCCGCCGCGGTCCTGCTCCTCGCGGCCCGGTTCCTTTCGCACGGGCTGAACGACTTCCTGTTGAGCGTGATCGGCCTGACGAGTTGCCTCTACGCGGTGATCGACATCAAGAGCGACGTGCTCGATCGACCCGAGCTGCGCTCCGACGCGCGCATGCTGGCCGAGCTCACCGGGCTGCCGACCGTTCTCTGGGGCCTCCTCTGGATCGTGCTGGCCGTGGTGGGGACGTTCCTCTTCGTACGCCTGGCGCTTCGAAGCCACGCAAGCGGCTCCGAAGCGCCCGGCGATGACGGGGCCACGACCGCGTGACCGCGCTTGGCGCCCTCGCCCGCGGAGTGTCCCTGCTACCATCGGGCTGGAACGGAGTTCTTCGATGAGATACCGAACCGGGGGAGCAGAGCCGGGGGCGATCCGTTGGGGGCTCGTCCTGCTCCTGTTCCTCCTCGCGCCGTACCTCGGCGTACCTTCTGTCCGGGCCGAGGAGGAGACCCCTACACCGGTCGAAGAGGAGGAGCCGGTCCTCGAGGGCGAGGCGAAGAAGGCGCACCTGAAGGAGGTGAAACGCCTCGTCAAGCAGCTCAAGGACGGGAAGAACCGCGAGTTCGTCGCCCGGCGGATCGAGCTCATGGGGACCGAGGGGACCCGCGCCTCGCGCGACGCCCTGATGCAGTTCGCGACGCGCAACAAGAACCAGCAGTACGTCCACCACTCGCTTCGGGCCCTGGCGCAGATCGGTGGGAAGAAGTCGGTCGAGTTCCTGTGCGGCAAGAACGCCCTGCGCTCGAAGCACTTCCTGGTCCAGCACTCGGCCGCCGAGGCCCTGGCTTCAGCCAGGGACGAGCGGGCGGTGGGGCCGCTGCTCGACGTCATGACCTCGAAGCGGACCAAGATCAAGGTCGTCGGGGCCTGCGCCCTCGCCCTGGGCCAGTCGGCAGGCACGGACGAGCGGGTCGTCGACGTGCTCTTCAAGTACAGCCGGCACCGGAAGGACACGATCCGCTCGTACGCCGTGGAGGCGCTGGGCTACCTCGCCACCGACGAGGCCGTCGCGCGACTGACGGAGGTCCTCGAGGGCGACAAGAACACGAGGGTCCGGGAGTACGCGGCGATGGGCTTCGGCCACACGAGGCGATCCGACGTGATCCCGCTGCTGAAGAAGGCGCTCTCCGAGGAGACTGCGTTCACCGTGCGAGACGCCTGCATGCGGGCCATCAGGATGCTCCAACGATCGCCGTGAACCGATCCCGGCGCGTCACCGCCCTGGTCGTCGTGTGCCTGTCGACGGCGTTCCTGGCTGCCGCCGCGGGGGCGGGGGAGCTCTCCAAGGAAGAGAAGAAGTGGGCCAAGGCGTGTCTCGACCGCCTCGGCGCGGGAAGCCCGCCCGTGCGGAGCGGTGCCGAGCGCGCCCTGGCGGCCCTCGGAACCGACGCGGTGCCGATGCTCGCGGAGGCCTGGTGGAATGCGCACGAGGAGGTCGACGCGGAGCTCATCGAGTCAGTATTCCTGAAGATCGGCCGCGACGTCGCCCGGGGACGACTGCGACGCATGCGGGAGGACGCGCGCGGGGGCAAGGTGAAGATGCTCGACGCCCTGATCGGGGTGCTCGCCGACGCGGGTTCGGAGGACGGCGCGTCCACCTCTCCATCCGGCCCTCCCTCCGGGCTTCCGAACGAGAAGGAAGAGGCGAAGTGGGTCAAGGAGTGCCTCAAGCGGTTCCGAGCGAACAGCCCACGGGTCCGAAGCGGCGCGGAACGGGCCCTGGCTACCCTCGGCATCACCGCGATGCCGGACCTGGTGGACACCTGGGTGAAGGCGCGCAGCCGCACCGAGCTCGCGGCCGTCAAGCGGGTGCTCGTGGAGATCGGTCGCGACGCCGTCGTGAAGCGGCTGCGCCCGCTGCGCGAAGGCGCGCGCGGGGCCGAGGCCAAGCGGCTCGATGCGCTCCTTTCGGAGCTCGGGGCCTCGAGCGAGCCGGGTAGCACGGACAGCTACCCGCTCGCGCCCTCCAGCACGCTCGACTGGCAGGTCGTGCCGTTCGGTGCGGAGCACGCCGTGGGGGACCGGATGCCGGAGGCGCACGGCCTCGGCCGCTGCGCCGCGCGCCGGGAAGGCCCCGCCCTCGTCGTGGACGTGGACGGCGACGGGACGGTGGAGTCGCGTCTGGAGGCGGGCGAGGCGAAGACCCTCTGGTTCCGTGCGCGCGGCGCCGAGCGACCGGTGCTGCTCTACGAGAAGCTGGGGCGTTGGTACGCGTGTTCCGCGTCCCTCCAGGTGGGCAAGGCGGGAAGCGGAAGTCGCGAGGTGTCCATCTCGCTCCTCGACGGCGACCTGGACGGGTCCTTCGTCGGTGAGCGCGACCACCTCCGGATCGGAGACGGCGCGTTTCACCGGTACCGCGAAGACGGTCTCGTCCTCTGG
>JAUXCH010000744.1 GCA_030618975.1 Planctomycetia bacterium | reverse complement strand
TCGGTCCGCTCGCACCCGAGGCCCTGTGGGTGCAGGTCTGGTCGCCGAAGTGCATCTCGGCGCGCCGGAAACTCGCCGCCGACGAGCGGGGCCCGGTCGAGATCCGAATCCACCGCGCCCGCCCCGTCACCGGCACCGTCGAGCACGCGGACGGCAAGCTCGCCTCCTCCGTCGTCGTACGCATCGTCGGGCTGGGCGTCCAGGACCGCACGGAGTCGGACGGTTCGTTCCGTCTGTGGGGCGTTCCGGCCGGGACGTGGGTGTTGCGCGCGGGGTCCAGTCGAAGTCGGGCACGCTTGACCATCCGCGGCGGAGACAAGGGGATCCGCGTCACGCTCCCCGGCGAGAGCCCGGAGAAGAGCACGACGAAGCGCACGGTACGCCCCTCGGTCACGCTCCGCGTGAGCGGGCCGAACGGTCTTCCCGTCCCGCACGCCTGCGTGCACCGTGGGCATTGCCAGGTAGGAACGGTGCGCGACGGTAGCGTGCAGGTGCCCGCGGCCGGGCAGCCCGTGCTCGTGTTCGATGCCCGCTCCTCCTCGGGTGCTCCGCTGCCCTACGGACCGGTCGTCGTCGGTCCCTTCGAAGACGGCACGGGCGAGATCGACGTCCGCCTGCCTCACGGGGAGGTGATCACGGGGCGCGTGCTCGATCTCGACGGTCGGCCCGTCGCGGACGCCGAGGTGAACGCACGCGTGAAACCCGAAGGCAGCGAGCGCGGGGGAACCCTCGAGGGTCTCTCGGACGGGGACGGGTGCTTCCGCGTCGGCGGCCTGGGCGCGGGGCCCGTGAGCCTGAGCGTGCGGCCTCCGCCCGGGTACTTCGAGCCGCCCGGGACGACCGTGCCCGCGGGCGCACGCGGGGTGGTCTTTCGCCTGCGTCCCGCGCCCCGCTTCGTCGTGACCGTGCTGGGCCCGGACGGAGAGGCCCTGGCGGGTGCCGGCGTGACGTGCACACCGCTGCGCGACGAGAACAGGCCGGAGGAGCCCGAGTGGGAACGCCATCGCAACGCCGGGAAGAGCATCGCGGACGCGAACGGGCAGGCGCCGCTGGATCGCCTCGACCCGGCACGAAGATACGGTGTCGCGGTCACACCGCCCCCGGGGAGGAAGGGTCTCCACCCCGCCTCCGTGGACGACTGGGTCCCGGCCGATTGGACGGTGAGTCTCCGAGAGGGTCTCGTGGTCGGCGGCACGGTGGTCGACACGGAGGGGCGTCCGCTCCCGGGAGTGCGCGTGTTGGCCGTCTGGAAGGACAAGTCGACCCGGGGGGGCCACGCGGGCCGTCAGGGTCGCTTCGAGCTCGGCCCCTTCCCGCGGGGCGACGTGCGCGTATCGGCCTCGACGGGCAAGGGGCCCTGGTCCTGGAGAAGTCCGGTCGTCGAGGAGCGGACCAGTCCCACGGTCGTCGTGCCGGCCGGGACACGGGGCGTCGAGCTCCGGGTGCCGGCGGGCGTCGCCGTCACCGTGCGCGTCGTGGATTGGGACTCCTACGTCACCGACGCCTGCCACGAGGCCTGGCTCTACGAGGAGGCGACGGAAACTGCGGACGAAGGCGACGAGAAGAAGAAGAAGACGCAGTCGGCGCGGGCGAACGTCGAAGAGGAAGGCCGCGTGTCCTTCTTCCACGCGGACCCCGCGAAGACGTACACGTTCTGGCTCGGCCCGCTCGAGGACGGACGCTACGCGTACCGGCGTGGGATCCGTCCCGGAGCCGGGGAGGTCCGCACGCGGCTGGAGGAAGGGCGGACGATTCGCGGCCGTCTCAGGGCTCCGGAGGCCGCGCGCTACCGCTCGATCGCTGCCTGGCAGGGAAAGGTCCGCGTATCCGGGCGCGTTGCCCGCGACGGACGCTACGAGATCCGCGGACTCCCCGCCGGGACCTGGAAGGTGTTCGCCTCCGCCCGCGGGCGGGTCCAAGGGCGAGACTTCCACGGCAAGGCGTCGGGCACCGTCGACGCCGGCGGCACGATCGACCTGGAGATCGAGGGTGACTTCGACAGGTAGGCATCCACGGTCCGGGTGACCTGGGTCCCGCTCGCACGCAAGAAAGCACGGAGCCTCACGGCGACATGGTGAGGGAGCGGATAGACTCCCCGCCCCGCCACCCCGACCCGGGAGGAGACGACCATGACCCTCGACGCCACGACCACCGTCGGCACCGTCGCCGCCGAGCATCCGCTGTCCACCCGTGTCTTCGAGCGTCACGGCATCGACTTCTGCTGCGGCGGCGGACGTCCCCTGGGCGAGATCTGCGAGGAGCAGGGGATCGCCCTCGAACTGGTGCTCGCGGAGATCGAAGCCGAGATCTCCAAGGCTCCGGAGGCCGAGGTCCGGTGGGACGAGGAACCCCTCGGCGCGCTCCTCGACCACATCCTCTCCGCCTACCACGAGCCGCTGAAGGAGGAGCTGCCGCGTCTCGAGGCGATGGCGCGAAAGGTCAACCGGGTGCACGGCGAGAAGGACCCCGAGCGCCTGCAAGGCCTCCTCGACACCTACCTCGCGCTGAAGGCCGATCTCGACCCGCACCTGGTCAAGGAGGAGCAGATCCTCTTCCCGATGATCCGTGGCGGACAGGGCGCGATGGCCGCGGGCCCGATCGAGGTCATGGAGCACGAGCACGAGACGGTCGGAGCCATGCTCCGTCGGATCCGCGAGCTCGCCGACGACTACGTGGTGCCGGAGGCCGCCTGCAACACGTGGCGCGCCCTCTGGGTCGGACTCGCCGACCTCGAGCGCGCGCTCCACGAGCACATCCACCTCGAGAACAACGTCCTGCACCCACGCGCCCTGCGCGCCTGACGCCCGGCGCGGTCCGTAAACCTACGTCGCCCTACGGGCTGCGCAGCACGAC
>JAUXCH010000122.1 GCA_030618975.1 Planctomycetia bacterium | reverse complement strand
TCCTTGGCTCACAGAACGACATGGCTACGATCCGACTTGGTCGACCGTGCTCGTCGGCCGTGCCGAGCACGCCGGCCGCGGCGCGTCGGACGTAGGGATGGGGGTCCGCGAGGCCCTCGAGCAGCACCTTCCAGACGGACGGGCCCTCCCGCCCGGCCAGTCGCCGGAGGGCCGCGGCCCGGGCCGAGGGCTCGTCCGCCTCGAGCAGGCGGCGGATGGCTCCCAGGTCGGCGGCGTCGCCCGCCTCGACCCCTCTCGGACCTGCGACCAGGAGCAGGACCAGGATGGACACTCGAAGGATCACGGCTCGCTCCTCGGTACTCCCTCCTAGACCGCGCGAGCGGGCCGGGTGGTCACACGTTCGTGACGGAATTCGCTCCCGGATCGGGACCCAGGTCGGTCATCCCGGAACGTCGCGGGTGCGGAAGGCGGCCTCCGGCTCCGATCCCAAGGGACGCCGGGGCCGGGAGGAGCCCGGGACGGGCCTGCCGGGGGTGTCGGACGCCGCACCTAGGATGCCGCGCGTCTGCACGGGCCGGCGGGCGAGGCCCGGCAGGAGGAGGGTCCATGCTCCCCGCCAACCTGACCGCGCTCGAGATCCTCGATCTGGGGATCCACGGCGAGACGCTGGCGTACCGCATGTACGACCAGCTCGCGCGCCTCGTCCACGTTCCGACCCTTCAGACGCGCCTCGGGCAGCTGAAGAAGGACGAGAAGGACCACCGCAAGACCCTCCGGGCTCACCGGAAGGCGCTCTTCCCGATCGACGAGGTCACGGTCACCGAGGAAGAGGCGGCACGGATCTTCGGCACGGTCGACCCGACGTCGATCCGGGACAAGGACTCCCTGATCCAGGTCCTCTACGGCGCGATCCGCGTCGAGGAGTACGGGGCGTACTACTACGAGAAGATCCAGTACCGGGTCCCGAGCCCCGAGACGCGGATCTTCATGGACGTGCTCGCCAGCGAAGGCCGCACCCACGCGAGCATCCTGAAGCAGCAGATCGACGCGCTCCGCGAGCTCGAGGTGACCGTGGACGAGCGCGGACGGGCGGTCGAGGTCTACCAGTAGGCAGGCCGGGCCCTACGCCTCCTCGGACACCTCTTCGCCGTCGCCGCTGCCCTCCTCCTCCACGTCCTCCCAGGGATAGTGGTGCCCCTCCGCGTTGACCCACAACAGGATCAGGAACACGGGCGCGCCGAGGGCGCAGAAGTACCAGTACGCCCCGCTCGCCCAGCCGGGGAAGTGAGGGAAGGACGGGCTGCCGACGCGCAGCAGGACCAGGGTCTGCGAGAGGCAGAACATGCAGCCCGCACAGGTCCAGCCGAAGAGCAGGTACCGCGGCATCGTCTCGCCCAGGTCGGCCCCGCGCAGCGCGTAGCCGAACAGGACGATGCCGAGGAGCGCGATCATGGCGAGGAGCGACACGAGCCCCACCACGGCGAAGGCGAGGGGCATCGGCGGCAGGGCGTCCTCGAACCGGACCTGGAGGAGGACCAGCAGGTAGGCCAACAGCCACGCGGCGAAGAAGACCGTCAGCGCGAAGCCGATGCCGTTCGCCGGGCGGAGGCTGTGGCGGTGGAGACGCACGACGTGCTACGCGTCCGCGCCGACCAGCTGCTCGATCTCCTCGGGCTCCTTGGGCACGCCCTGGGACAGGACGTCCACGCCGGTCTCGGTGACGAGGACGTCGTCCTCGATCCGCACCCCGATTCCACGGAAGCGGTCGGGACAGCCCTCCTCGTCGCCGTGGAAATAGAGGCCCGGCTCCACCGTGAACACCATGCCGGGCTCGAGCGCCCGACCGGGCTCACCGTCTCGCGCGTAGGAGCCCACGTCGTGCACGTCGATGCCGAGCCAGTGCCCGGTCCCGTGCATGTACCACTTCCGGTACGTCTTCTCCTCGATGGCCTTGTCGACCGGCCCCTCGAGGATCCCGAGGTCCACCATTCCTTCCGCGAGGATCTTCACGGCGCACTCGTGCAGCTTGTGCCACGCGAGCCCGGGGCGAACCAGCCGAATGACCTCCCTCTGCGCGCGCAGGACGAGGTCGTAGATCTCGCGCTGCTCCGGGCTGAAGGACCCCGAGACCGGCCAGGTGCGCGTGATGTCGCCCGTGTAGAGGCCCACCTCCGCGCCGGCATCCACGAGGACCAGGTCTCCGTCGCGTAGCCGCCCGCGATTCGCGACGTAGTGGAGGATGCAGGCGTTCGGGCCCGAGCCGACGATCGACTCGTAGCCCGGCGCGGTTGCCCCGTGCTTCTTGAAGACGTATTCGATCTCCGCTTGGAGCTCGAACTCGCGCATGCCGGGGCGCGTGCACCGGATGCCGCGCACGTGGCCCAACGCGGAGACTTCGACGGCCCGGCGCAGGGCCGCGATCTCGCCGGGGGTCTTCACGAGCCGCATCTCGTGCAGGTAGAGCAGCGGGTCCTCGATGACGCGCGGCGCGCGTTTGCCCTTGCGACCCAGGGGCTGGACCTTGCGCACCGCGCGGATCACGTTGCGGTCCATCGCCTCGTCGGCGCCCAGCTCGTAGATGAGTCTCGTTCGGCCCTCGAAGAGCTTTGGGAGGCGCTCCTCGAGCTCGCCGATCGGGAACGCGGCGTCGCACCCCAGATGTTCCTTCGCACCCTCCACGCCGACACGCCAACCGTCCCAGATCTCGCGCTCGCGGTTGCGCGCTCGCACGAACATCACGAACGGGTGCTCCGGGTGCCCCGGCAGGAGCAGCACCACGGCCTCCGGTTCCTCGAAGCCCGTCAGGTACCAGAGGTCGCTGTTCGGCCGGTAGTGGTAGGAGGTGTCGTTGCTGCGACTGCGCACGGGCGCGGCCACGACCAGGGCCGCCGCATTTTCGCCGATACGTTCCATCAGCTGGGCACGGCGAGCCGCGTGGACGTTTCGGCCGGTCAGCGGTGCGACGGGCGAGGCCGGAGACGCCGCGGCGTTGGAAGTCTGGCTCATGGGCCCCAGGATAGGCCTCGACGGCTCACCTGGGGACCGGCGCGCCGACCGACGCCGGTCCCGGGTGGGTTTTCGGAAGACGAGGAATCGGGCCCGCGGCCCTTCCTAGTCCACGAAGGCTTCCTTGAGGGTCCTCAGCACCTCGGGCTCCAGGTTCGCCTGCCCCAGCCAGGCGGCCTCTCGCACGGGCACGTCGTACTTCTCGCCGAGGGCCTGGACCTCGCGGCGCATGTCCCGCCCGAGCGTGTGGTGGAGCAGCAGGACGTCGGCGTCCTGCACCGCGCCCGCCACCTCGCGGAGCGTCTTGTAGGGCGGGCGCACCCCCGTGAGGATCCACTCGCCTTCGAAGCCGAGATCCTCGGCCAGGCTCTTGAACCGCTCCACGTGCCGGGTTCGCCCCTTGTCGCCGCCCACCACGATCAGGCGGACGGGATCCTCCTCCTCGCCGAGGAGTTCCTTGATCTCCTGGCGCGGCACGTCCTCTTCCAAGATGCCGGCGGCCTTCGCCGCCTCGGTCGCGGCCTCCAGCTTCTGCTGCGCGCCTTCGGCCTCGTGCGCGGCCGCCTCGCGGAGCAGCGCCACGGACCGCGGGATGCGCACCGGGTCCCCGCTCGCCAGGTCGGCCTCGGCGCTCTGGACGCACTCGGCGCAGAACCGCTCCTCGGCCTCGGGCAACGCGTCGTAGAGATCGGCGAGCTCGCCGTGGAAGTCGGCGTCGTCGAAGAGCTTCCCCGCGGGCCCGTTCTCCTCCTCGAGGAGAGCCTGCAGCGGTTCCAGCGCGTCGCGGTGATAGAGCTTCGCGCGGAACCTCTCGAAGGTCCGAAGCGCCTCGTCGCGCTCGCCGAGCGCCAGCAGGGCGTCGAGCCGGGTACGGTACGCACCGAACCACGTGTCGAAGTCGGGACGGGTCTTGAACGCGCGGTCCACGAACGCCAGGGCTTCGTGCGGATCGCGCTCGAGCTGCTCGCGCGCGGCATCGAGGTGCTGGGATGCGGAGGGCCGCGACCCCTCACCACGACCGCCGCGGCCGCCGCGGCCGCCGGAGCGGCCGGGAATCCGGGCGTCGGGCCTGTGCTCGGTGAGCGCCTCGAAGACGGGCACCTTGACCTCGGGATCGAGCGACACGGCGGACGCGTTCTTCACGATCGCGCGCTCCGCCTCGTCGAGCGCCTCCCCCTCGGCGCCGAGCTCGAGCAAGCAGTGCGCCAGGAAGAAGCGCGACCGTGCGTGCACGATCCGCGCCTTGGCGCGGTTCTCGCGCATCAGCCGGTCGGCCTCGGCGAACGACTCGGCGGCTGCCGCCCAGTCGCTCCGCTCGTAGGCCAGCATGCCCTGGGTGTAGATCGCGTTGTACGAGCGGCCTTCGCCCGTCTGCCCGCTCTCCAGGATCTTCTCGGCCTCTTCGCGGCTCTCGCGATCGGCCACGGGCAACAGGTCGAGCGTGCCGCGCACGCCGAGCGTGGCCAAGGCGAGGTCGCCCACGAGCACGCTGCGGTAGGGGTCGTCCTCGGGCAGCCGGTCGAGCGCGCGACGGTAGCAGTCCATCGCATCGTCGCCGCGGCTCGCGAGCTGGTGGATGCGACCGAGCTTGCGGTCGACCTTGCTGCGGGCGCGGGCGTCGAGACCCGCTTCCTCGGCAAACGCCGCGGCACGGCCGAGACGCTCCAGGGTCTCTTCCTTCGGCGTGTCGCCGCGATCGGCCCGCCGCAGCGACTCCTCGAGGAGGAACTCGGCGTCGCGCCGGCTGCCCTCCTCCCGCACCTTCGCGAGGTGCGTTCGGTACAGGTCGAAGGCGCGTTCCCCCTCGCCCTCGCGCAGCAGCTGCCGCCCGACGGCGCGGAGGGCGATGCGTCCTTCGGGGTGCTCGAGGCTGGACTCGAAGAGCGGGTTCTCCATCAGCTCGTGTACCCGCTCGCGGTGGCCTCCGCGCGAAGCGCCGTCGAGCCGGCCCAGGTGGCGCCAGCGCTCGGCGCCCTCTCCGTCCGGCTCGGGCAGGTCCACGAGTTGCTCCTTCACCGCTTCGTCGGCGATGCGATCGCCGAGCACCTCCTCGAGGGCTCCGGCGTGAAAGTGCGTGGCCGCGCGATCCGGCGCGAGCGCGGACAGATCCGTGATGGCGCGCGCGGCGCGGCGAACGTCCGCGGAGCCGCCCGAGGCGGCGTCCAGGACGAGGTGGTGGACGAGGCGGTCGATCTCTGTCTTCCACGGCATGGGGGATGCTCCGACGTCGAGGATTTTTTTGCGCGGCAACACGCGTGGACCGTCCCATCGCGAGGGCCGCGTTCCGTTGGGCTAGGGTAGATCGTACGAAGAAGGGAGGCCGACGGCACCCTTCGTCCACGTCCGGGCCCCGTAGGTCCGCCCCCCGGGGCCGGCTTCACGCCCCCCGCAGGAACTCCCGGCCGACCCTCGGGGCCTCCTCGAGACGCCCACGCGCGCCCGGCGGTACCGCGCGGACGGCCCCCCTCGTGGCCGAGGGTCCCCGTATTGCGACCCGTTCTCAACTTCACGGCCCGAGGCGCCCCGCCCGCCCCCACGCCTAGAACGTGAACCCCAGGTTCACGAACAGGCTGGCGCCGGGCGCCGGCAGCACGCTGGCAGGCGGCGTGTAGTCGACGTCGAAGACGTTCGTCACGCCCACGCCGAGGGTCGCGCCCCGGAAGTCGCCGAAGTCGACGCCCGTCCCGAGCAGCAGGTCGGCCGTGGTGTAGGCGCCGCCGCCCCGCCGGCCGTCCGTGGAGTCGGTCGCGCCGTGGAAGGCCGCCTCGGCGAACCACCGGCGGATCCGGTAGCCGCGCGGCGCGGGCACCGAGTACCGTGCGCCCGTGCGCCACAGCAGCGGCACGTTCGCGACCAGCCCCGTGTCGGTGGAGCGCGTGATGCCCAGCGTCCCGAAGAGCTCCCAGCCCTCGATCGTCGTGCACGGACGCCACGCCGCCGTGAGCTCCGCGCCGAAGAGGCACACGTCGCCGAGGTTCTCGAGCACCTTCTCGTCGCCCACCGCGCCGACGGTGTCGACGGGCCCGATGAAGTCGTCGATGTAGTGCCCGAAGACGTCCGCCTCGAAGGACAGGCGGTCCTTGAACGAGCTCTTCACCCCGACCTCGAGGTTCGCGTTGAGCTCGGGGTCGAGCTCGGGGTTTCCGAAGATCGTCGCGCCGTCCACGATCGCGGTCGCCGTGCGCTCGTAGAGCGACGGACGCCGCCACCCGAGCGACGCGTTCGCGAAGGCGGTCACCCGCCGGTTCAAGTGCCGGCTCACGCCGCCCGCGCCCCCGACGAGGACCTGATCTTCGTCCCGGTCGACCCGGTTGTCCTCGACGTGGTAGTAGTCGAGCCGGAGGCCGCCGTAGTAGTCCACGCACTCGGTGTGGTACTGGTCCTCGATGAGGGCCGTGACGAGGATCTCCTCCGCCTCGTACTCGCGGATCACGCCGATGCCGCAACCGACGTCCGCGAAGCGCGAGGGCAGGTCGATCGTGCTCGCGAGCCGGGCGTCGACCTGCGGGCCGTCGTTCGCGTCCTCGTCGACGCCCGGACAGACGCTCCCGTCCGAGAGGATCTGTTCCTGCCGCTTCAGGTGCGCGTACGAGACCGTCAGCTCCGCCCAGGTCTCGTGGCACGGCAGGATGTGGAGGTTGCCCTCGATGTGAGCGTCGAACCGCGTCGCGTCGTCCTCGCTGCCCAGCCCGGACCCGCTGTCCGCGAATGCCTGATCCTGCGTCAGGAAGAAGCTGTCCAGGGAGATCGAGACCCGCGTCCCGCTGAAGATCGACCCCACGTCGAACGACGTCAGGGTCAGCGCCAGGAAGACGCGCTCGAACGACGGGTCGAGAATGTCCGTATCCGTCGCCGACGGGCTGTTCACGTCGTAGGTCTTCGCGTACTGCGCGGTGACCCCGAAGCGGCTCCGGTTGTCGATGAAGTAGTCCGCCGCGAGATCGGCGTAGATCTGCTCGTAGTCCGAAGGCACCAGCGTGCCGCCGCCCGTGGTCCGGTCGCCGTACCCGTTCCACGTGACGCCGATCAGCCCCGCCACGCGGTCCTGGCCGATGTCGGCCTCGGCGCGCCCCCGCCACAGCCCCGTCGCCGACGAGTAGCCGGTCGAGAACGCGGTGTCGGCCGACAGTCGGCCGTGTCGCCGCGGACGACGCGGCACGATGTTGATGATCCCGCCCGGGCTGTCGATGCCCTTCAGGTACGCGCCGGGACCGTGGTAGATCTCCATGCGCTCCGTCGACTCGGGATCCCACAGGCTGAGCGTCCCGCCGTGGTAGCCGAGCGCCTGGGACGACGGCCAGACACCGTCGGTCATGATCTTCACGCGCTCGCGCCCGAGGCCGCGGATCACCGGCATCGCCAGCGACGGGTTCCCCCCGTCCGCGATCATCACGTTCGGCATCCACCGCGCGAAGTCACCGAGCGAGAACGGACGCCACTCCGTGATGTCGCGCCGCTCGACCACGTCCACCCATTGCGGCACCCGCTTCACGGCCTTGCGCCTCGCGTCCAGCGACACGATCCGCGTGTCGTGCCGCCGGAGAATGGGCCGGATCGCCCACGGGTCCGGCGGCGGCAGCGGCGGCCCGAGTCCCGCCGCGCGGTTCCGCCAGTCGAGGTCCCAGCCCGGCACCGCCCACCCGGGAGACGGCGGCTCGGCCGGACGCGCCCGCCCGTCGGGCGCCGGCCCCGACGCCGTCCCCGGCGCCGTCCCCGGCGCCCGGCGCGCGGCCGGCACGGACGGCAGGGGCGCTCCGGGGTCCTCGACGAGTCGGGAGCCCCCCCCGGTCACCGGCGGGGCTGCGCCCACGATCGTCGGCGCAGGAAGAGTAGGAGGCGGCGGCGGAGGAGGAGGCGGCGAGGCCAACGGCCGCGGTGCGTCGTCCGGTGCCGCCCACGCGACGGAGGCACCCAGGGCGAGCGTGAGGCACACGGCGACGAGTGCACGACAGCGCATGGGGCCCGGTCCTCCCTCACCGCCCCCCTCCCCGGAGGCGGCCGCACCCGAGCGTATGCCGCCCGTTCCCCGGCGGCAACGAGACAGACCCGGGCGGAGGCGGCTACGGGGGCTACCGGGGGGTGGACTGTGTCGCCGTCCCGTCACGGACGGCGACGAGGCCCACGCGGGCTACCGGCGTCGCCGCGCGGGTTTGGCCCAACGCGGGAGACCCGGGATCCGCGGCTCCGGAGTCGGCGTCTCTGCGGCCGTCTCCCCGGCCGTCTCCTCGCCGGACGTCTCCTGCGCTCCGCCCTCCGGCTTTTCCGGAGGCCCGACGTCGATCCCGTGGAAGCGCTCCTGCTCGATCTGCTTGTTGATCAGCTTCTCGATCGCCGTGAGGTACGGCCCGTCGTCGGGCGTGACCAGCGTCACGGCCCACCCCTCCTGCCCCATGCGGGCCGTGCGACCCACCCGGTGCACGTAGTCCTCCGCCGCCTCCGGGATGTCGTAGTTGATGACGTGGTCCACGCCCTGGATGTCGAGGCCGCGCGCGGCCACGTCGGTCGCGACGAGCAGCGACAGGCGACCGGCGCGGAACCGCTTCAGGATCTCCTCCCGGCGACGCTGCGGCAGCCCGCTGTGGATCTCGCTGGCGTCGAACCCCCTCTGCTGCAGCGCGTACGCCACCCGGTCGGCCGTGAAGCGCGTGCGCGTGAACACGATCGTCCGCTCGGGGTTCCGCTCCTTCAGCAGCGCGATCAGCAGCTCGCGCTTCCGGTCCTGACGAACGATGTAGAACGCCTGCTCCACCTCGTCCACCATCAGGGACCGGCTCTCGATCTCGATCCGCTCGTGCTCCTTCAGGTGCTTGGCCACCAGGTCCTCGACGTCGTCGTTGAGCGTCGCGCTCACCAGGATCGTCTGGTCGCGTCCCCGGCACGCCTCCAGGATGCGGTCGACGTCCTCCCGGAACCCGAGGTCGTACATGCGGTCGACCTCGTCGAGCACCAACAGCTCGATCGTGCTCGTGTCCATCGTGCGGCGGCCGATGTGGTCGAGGATCCGGCCCGGCGTCCCCACGACGATGGCCGACCGGGGGATCTCCTGGAACTGCCGCTTGAGCGGCGTCCCGCCGTACACGCACGACGTCCGCACCGGCAGGAAGCGGCTCAACCGCTCGCTCTCGCCCGCGACCTGGATCGCCAGCTCGCGCACCGGCACCACGATCAGGACGCGCGTGGGACCGTGCCCGAACTCCTCCGTGCCCGCCTGCACCTCTTCGAGCAGCGAGAAGGCCGGCACCAGGAACGCGGCCGTCTTCCCCGTCCCCGTCCTCGACCGCGCCACGACGTTGCGCCCCTCCAGGGCGACGGGGATCAACCGGTCCTGGATCTCCGTCGGCTCGTCGTAGCCGGCGTGCGCCAGACCCTTCAGGACGCCGGGCTCCAAGTCGAACTTCTCGAAGCCCGCGGCCGTCCCGACCGGCGGCTCGGACGGCAACTCGGACGGGGGCCGACGAGGCTCGCGCTCCCGCCGCTCGTCCCGCCCCCGGCCCTCCCTCGGCTCCGACCGTCCGCCGCGGTCACGACCGCGACCGCGATCCTCGCGACCCGCCGCGCCCGACGCGCCCGCCGGGCCCGCCGCGTCCGCCGCGTCCGACCGGCCGCGCCCACCGCGCGAGCGCTCCCGGCGCCCGCCACCTCGACCCTCGCCCCGCCCCCGATTCTCGCTCGGCTCCGGCCGTTCACCACGGTCGCGACCGCGATCCCCGCGACCCGCCGCGCCCGACCGGCCACGCCCACCGCGCGCACGCTCCCGGCGCCCGCCGCCGCGCGCCTCGCCGCGCGCACGCTCCCG
>JAUXCH010000350.1 GCA_030618975.1 Planctomycetia bacterium | reverse complement strand
GTGAGACGTAGCTCGGGTTCATGCAACAACGCCGCTTCCTACCCTGCCACCGGGAGGCCAGGTTCCAGCCTCTACGGCCCAGACAGCGCTCGAAGCCACTACTGCTTCGTCTGGAACATCCACGTACACTGGATGGCCCGCGTCTTGCCACCTGCCTCCACGAGATCCGCGGTGAAGCGCGCCTCATACCGGGTACCGCCCTCGAGTGCCGACTCTGCGACAAAGAACGCAGCGTCGTCATTCCGCTTCCGCATCGAGGTCACCGGATCCTCCTGCGTGAACGTGATCCCCTTGAGAGCAACGCGCTTCCGGCCATGACACCGGAACACATCCATCCGGATGTTCGAGAATGGGAGGCCCCCGCAGTAGACGGCAATGGGGTTCCCGCGGGGTGTGCGGAAGAGTCCAGGGTACTTCTCCACGTCCGGGATCTCCGATTCGCCCTGCCTCGGGAAGTCGGTCTGCCCTGCGCCGGGGATCAGGATCGGCATCCCGTCACTCCGGATCTCAGGATCGGCACCCCACAGGACCGCGTAGCCGGCAACCCCTCCACCCAGGGAGCCCATCTCTACACCAGCGCCGAATCCGCGCGACGCCTCGCCTACGAAGTTGCTTCGGTGGAGCAGCGTCTTCAGGAGATCGACGATTGCATACGGCAAGTCGGTGGTGTAGTGGATGCCGCACGCGCGAGCCGCCTCCTGACCGAGCTTCGAGTAGCCGGGGTTTCCTTCGACCTCATTGTGGCTGATGTCGACCGGTGTCTCGGGCGCGTCCTTGTTCACCTTGAGGTAGGCGGCGTGAAGCTGGCAGCCCTGGGACTTCCTCTCATCGAGTCGCATGAGCGGCAGCCCGGCGGCGCTTCGGAAACGACTTACGGCCAAGATCGCGTCCCACTGGCCGTCGTTGGCCCAGGCGGGTCGAGGCACCGCGGTTGCAGTGAGGTACTTGCTGGACGCGTCGATTGACAGCAGGCGAAGACCGGATCGGATCAACACGAGTGGGTCGGATGCCACGGGGCGGAACGCACCGGGTTCGACCCGGAGGTAGTCATGAGGCGAGAGAAACACGCCGTCGAGATCCGCATCGTAGAGTTGGATGGTTCGTTTTTCCACCCGCGCACGCACGATCGATGCCGAGGCAACATGCCACACGTCCTGCTTCACGTAGAAGAGGAGGGGGTGGGACGCATCGCCGACCTGGAAAGTGACGACGTGCTCCTTGCGTGGGGAGAGCCACCTCCGCGACCCGGTCCCCGCCGCATCCACCGGGAGTTTGCCTGCATCGTTCGGCGAACCCACGCGACCCTCGAGGATCGTACGTAGCCGCTCGCGCGCCGGACTCGATCCGACCTGGAATGACGTACCGCTGACCTGGAGTTCCGCCGAGAGCGGGATGAGCCACGACTTCTCGATCTGATCCGCCCGCAGCCGGATGCGCTTGGGCCGATCCGCGCGAGCGCCTACTCCGAAGGCGAGAATCGCGCAGCCCACTGACAGGACGCCGAGCGCGATGTTCCAGTGCATAGGGTTCCCTGGCTCCCGGCCCTAGTCGAACCGACAGGTGAGATGCTACCCCGCAGACATACGGCGGCCACCTCCGTACATGCTTGCGCCCCGTTGCGAGGATGCGCCGGAAGGGCGCGATGAACCGCAAGCAGAAGGTCGCCGTCGTCATCGGGGCGCTGGTGATGGTGATTCCTGTGTTGCTCCCGCCCTGGAAGGTCGATCCCTTTCCTGGGCTTGGCGAATCACCCGTGTGGATCGAACATCACGGCCCAGCGTGGATCGGGAGTCCCCCATCCGTCGGGAGTAGAGCGGGCACGTAGGAGACCCGATCGACCTGCCGGCGGGCTCCCTTGGGCGCGTGGCCTCGCAGGGTCCGCCCTGACGACGCCGGCGGAGGGGGTGACGAGTCATCCTCACCTGCGCCGCTGTCCTCCGGCGTGGACCTCCTCGGCACCCTCGGCCCGCGCCTCCGCCAGAAGCTCCAACACGGCGGCGGCCTCGTGGGCCACTCGGGCCGCTTCGGCGGTTGGGATCCCGTCCACGTGCTCCAGAGCGTCGGCCAGGAGCAGGCAGCGGACCGCGAGGTAGGTGTCGATGGCGTCCAGGAGCGCAGCGACCCAGAGCGCATCAACTTGCGCCCTGTGCGGGAGGTTCGTGGCGCATAGACACGTCAGTTGGACTCTCCCCGCACCTGCGGGCAGGAGTTGGCTCCCCATTCAGTACGCATGCGCGAATCCGGGCGCTCGTCGCCTGACACAGGTCGTCCAGTGCCTCCCACGCAAGCTGCAGGGCGTCCCCGGCTGGCCGACGAGCATTCGAACGGGAAGTCCCGCATGCCGCGGTGTGGAGCTCGGATGACCAAAGCCGCCGCGCCTGCTGGAGGCAGACGAGGAGGCGACGCCCCAGATTCTGACGCAGTACACTCTCGATATGACAGCGCTGCGATACCTCGTCCTGCTACTCACCTTCTCGCTCTTCGCCGCCCCGGCCCTCCCCTGCACTGCATTCCTGGTCTGTGGCGATGGCAAGGTGCTGATGGGAAACAACGAGGACTTCTGGAACCCCGAGGTGCGGATCTGGTTCGTCCCCGCCGAGCGGGGGCGCTTCGGTCGCGTCTACCTCGGCTACGACAACCTGTACCCCCAAGGGGGCATGAACGAGAAGGGGCTTGCGTTCGATGGGTTCGCCACTGCGAGGTACCCGCTGCACGAGCAAGAGGGCAAGGATGTCTTCGACGGTCAACTGCTCGACGAGGTAGTGGCCACGTGCGCGACTGTCGAGGACGTGGTCGAGATGCTCACTCGCTACGATCTCAGGCTGCTCGAACGCGCCATGCTGATGTTCTCCGACAAGTCGGGAGACTCGGTGATCATCGAAGGGGACGAGTTCCTGCGCAAGGCGGGCTCGTTCCAGGTGGTCACCAACTTCTACCAGTCGCGTCGGAAGAACGACCGCGGGATGTGCCCGCGTTTCGACTCGGCGGTTGCGAAGCTCGAAGAGTCGAAGGAGGTTTCCGTCGCCCTCTGCCGACGGGTGTTGGCCGCGACCGCGCAGGAGGGTGGCGCACCGACGCAGTACTCGAACGTCTTCGACCTGAAGCAGGGGCTCATCTACCTCTACCACTTCCACAACTTCGAGGAGGTGGTCGTATTCGATCTCGAAGAGGAGTTGAAGAAGGGCAAGCACGTCCTGGAGATCGCGAGTCTCTTCCCGGAGACATACGCGTACCGCTCGTACCTCCAGAAGCGCAAACGCGACCAGGCCGAGGAGATCGCCAAGCGCCGCGGAAGGCCGGTCGCCCCGCAGGTCCTCGACGAGTACGTGGGCCGCTACGCAATCGAGATCGCCGGGGGCTCGAAGATCGTCATTACCGTCCGTCGCGACGGGCAGAAGCTCCTCGCCTCGGCGAAGGGGAAAGCGCTTGGACGCACGGGTGAGGAGGCCGAGCTGATCCCCGAGTCCGAGACGAGCTTCTTCTGCGTCGGCAACAGCGGCACGACAGCCATTCGCTTCGAGCTCGGTGAGGGAGAGACGAAGGACCAGATCGTGATCACGCCGCCGCTAGGAGGGCCGGTACGGGGAATGCGCATCGAGTAGCCGCCAGCCGCAGAGCTGTGTTCTTCGGCCCGCGCTCGCATCCGAAGGACGCAGCCGGGATGATGGGGCCTGACACCGCCCACAGGGAGAGCCATGCGAGACTCGAGTCCGAAGATGCTCCTCTACGTCGAGCCGCAGCTGCAGCCCACGAGGGCGCCCGTCCTCGATGGCTTGACTCGGAAGATGACGGCCGCATTTCGCGCTGGGAGGCCGGAGGGGCGAGCGTCCTACGGCATTCACGTCTGCCGATGCGGCGCTGAGAGCAGCAACCGGGACTTCATCCTCCCTTCCGGACTGACGACCAACTCGCTGTGCGTTCACTATCTTGCCCACCACCGAGCAGAGGTTCCGCCCAGTGAGCTCGAGAAGGTCGCGCGACTCGACCAGGGAGAAGTCAGGCCGAGGAAGACCGAGCTGAGCGGGGCCCGCTGGTCGACGGGCATCCCAAGGTGGTGGGAGTTCTGGCGCTGACGCGGAACGAGCCCTGACTCCCGTCAACGAGTTCGCCACACCGCGCCCCGGTTCGCAGATCAGTTCGAGCTCTCGGTGCCCCGCCCCCCCCTGCGTCTTCCCCGGCCACGTGCGTGGCCGGCAGCGCCTCAGCGCGGGTGGCGGGGCGGCGGACCCGGTCGCCGCCGTCCTTCGAAGCCGGCGGAACGTATCCCTGATCTTGTTCTCCGGAACCGATGTGGATCCCCAGAGCGCGGGCACCGACGAGCAGCAGCCCTTCATCGACACCGACCACTTCGTGTTCCAGTACGGCGATCCGGCGAAGGGTGAGCGTGTGATCGACTCGCAGTTCGCGAGCGCCACGACGTACGTCGGCACGACGATGCGCGGCGAAGAGACGATGTTCGGCGTGAACTTCGCCGACGGCCGGATCAAGGGATACGGTCTACGCGATCCACACGGACGGGGCGAGAAGCTCTTCTACGTGTTGTACGTACGCGGCAACCCCAACTACGGCAGAAACGACTTCCACGACAACGGCGACGGGACGATCACCGACCGGGCAACGGGGCTGATGTGGATGAAGCCCGATAGCGGGCACCAGCAGGCCGGGTCGAACGGCGACGGGCGTATGGACTGGCAGCAGGCGCTCGCGTGGGCCGAGGGCGTCGAGCATGCCGGCCACACCGACTGGCGGCTGCCCAATGCCAAGGAGCTCCAGAGCATCGTCGACTACACGCGGAGCCCCTCGACGACGTCCTCGGCGGCGATCGATCCCGTGTTCGAGGTTTCGACCGTGACCGCGGAGGATGAGAAGAGGAGCGGTCCCTTCTACTGGACCTCCACCACGCACGCGAGCGTGTCCGGAGGACCGGCGGCCGTCTACGTGGCGTTCGGCGAGGCGCGCGGGTGGATGCGCGACCGTCGAAGCGGTGACTACGTGCTGCTCGACGTGCACGGCGCCGGCTGCCAGCGGAGCGACCCGAAGTCGGGCGATCCGACCGACTACCCGCGTGGGCGTGGACCGCAAGGCGATGTCATCCGCATCTTCAACCACGTGCGTTGCGTGCGCGGTGGCGCGGCGACGCCGAGACGCACGGGGCCGGCACTACGACAGGTGCGGAACCGTCGGGGTGAACCCCGAGGGGACGGCCAGGCCCCTCCCGGAGGCAGGCCCGGCGGCCCGCCCGCTGGCGGCGGTAGGGACTTCGTCGAGCGACTCGATCGAGACGGTGATGGCAAGGTCTCCCGCGAGGAGTTCGACGGACCCTCCGAGCACTTCGGCGACTTCGATCGCAACGGCGACGGTTACCTTACCGAGGACGAGGCACCGACCGGCCCCCCGCCCGGTCCAGGTCGCTGAGCGCGAGAGTACATGCTCAAGATGGAATGGAGTTCAGCCATGCCGAGCAGACGACCGTACCGAGGATGGACCCTGTGGGTGGCAGCGGCCGCGTTGCTGTGCACCACCTCCGCACGTGCCGATCCCGAGGTGCAATCTGCGCCGAGTGTGGTGTTCGTCCTCATCGACGATCTCGGGTGGACGGGCCTCTCCGTGACGATGGACGAGAAGGTGCCCCAGGCCCGAAGTGACCTTCACGAGACACCCCGTATTGCCGAACTCGCCGACGAGGGCATGCGCTTCTCGCACGCCTATGCCCCGTCTGCAATGTGCACGCCCAGCCGCGCGAGCCTCCTCACGGGGAGGTCGCCGGCCGCCCTGCACATGACCACGCCGGGACCGGCGCGACGCCGTACCGATCGCAAGGTGATCCCTCCGCTGCACGTCACGGACC
>JAUXCH010000169.1 GCA_030618975.1 Planctomycetia bacterium | reverse complement strand
TCCGGGTCCACCTCGAACTCGGGCAAGGCCCACTGGACGTCGAGGGTGAACCAGGGCGGGACGCCGTATTCGATCTCCGGTCGCTCGGGCTCCTCCCCTCGCGCGCGGCGCCGCCAGTTCCGCACGCAGAGCACGAGGAGGCTGGCCAGGAGGTAGGGCGGGACGACCATCAGCAGCGCGGAGCCGATCTCGACCCAGTGATGCCACGGCGTCCCCCCGAAGGCGGACCAGCCCAGTTCCACGAGCCAGCCGATCACGCCCAGCGCCGCCCCGCCTCCGATCAAGGCGAGGCCCACGACGTGCAGGGGCCGTGAAGGATAATGCGCCGCCTTGCCGAGGCACCACGCTTGCGCGTACGCCCGCTGGAAGGCGGGCACCCCGGAGTAGAAGGTCTTGGGCGCGCCGCAGCGCGGGCAGAAGTGCGCACCGGGCACATAGGGCTTCAGGCAGTGCTGGCAGAGCCAGGCCTCCGGCTCCGGCTTCGCGTGCGCGCACTTCTCGGCGCTGGCCAGCGCGTACAGGAAGACGAGCGCGATGGCGCTCAGCATGGTTCCGTGGATCTTCAGCAGGAGGGGGGAGAACTCGCAGTTGCTGGACAGGCACCAGGCCCCCAGCAGGAGGGCGACGGCGTACGACGAGGCCAGCAGGAAGAGCAGAGCCGGCAGGACGTTGCGCTGTTCCCCCGCGCGTCCCGACTCGTCCTCCGCCTCGTCCATGGCGTCTCCGACCTTCCGCCTGAGGATACCGCCGCGCCCCCGCGCGGGTCCACGCTCAAGCGCCGTCGTGTGCGTCGAGCACCTGGTCCAGGGTGTGCAGGAGATGCGCCGCGTCGAACGGCTTGTGCAGGAACGCGTTCGGGGCCTGCACGTCGAACCGCCGGAGGATCTCCTGCTTGCTGTAGCCGCTGCACACGATGACCGGCACATCCGGACGGATCGCGCGCAGCTCGTCGAGCGCCTCCGCGCCGTCCATCTCGGGCATCGTGAGGTCGAGCACGACACACGTGATCGACTCGTGCAGCTCGCGGTAGAGATCCACCGCCTCCCGTCCGTTGGAGGCGGTGAGTACCTGGAACCCGGCCTCCTGCAGGATCCTCTCGCCCAACACACGCAGAACGGCCTGGTCGTCGACGAACAGGACGGTGCCGCCGGCCTTGCGCCCCCCCCCGGAAACAGCGGGGGGGGGCGCCGGCTGCACCGTGCCGTCCACGGCGGGGAAGATGGTCGTGACGGTGGTGCCACGGCCGGGGGTGCTACGGATCCGGATCCCGCCGCCATGCGCGCGAAGGATGCCCTGGACGGCCGCCATGCCGAGACCGCGGCCGGCGAACTTCGTCGTGAAGAACGGCTCGAAGACCCGGCCGAGGGTCTTGGCGTCCATCCCGCATCCCGTATCGATCACGTCGAGGCGCACGAACGTCCCTTGCTCCAGGTCGTCGTCGGGGAAGTCGAGTCGGAGCCCGTCGCGACTGAAATCCTGCGGTGCGATCGAGAGCGTGACGGAGCCGCTACCCGTGCCGAGCGATTCCGATGCGTTCGTGATGAGGTTCATCACCACCTGGCGAAGCTGCGACGCGTCCGCCCGAATGGCCGGCAGGTCATCCGTGACGTCGATGTCGAGGACGGTCTTCTTCGAGATCGAGACCTCGAGCATGTCGGCGATGTCGTGGACCACTTCGCCGAGGTGCACGCGGCGCACCACGAAGTTCCCCTTGCCGGAGTAGGCGAGCAGCTGGTTGCAGAGGCTGGAGGCGCGCTCGACGGACTCCCGGATCCGCTGGAGATGCCGATGGGCGCGGGTCTCCGTGTGGATCTGGCGGGCGGCGAGATCCGTGTTGCCGAGGACGGCGTGCAGGATGTTGTTGAAGTCGTGGGCGATGCCGCCGGCGAGCACGCCGAGGCTCTCGAGTTTTTGGGCGTGCTGGACCTGGGCCTCGAGGCGTAGGCGCTCGTTCTCCGCCTGCCGCCGCTCGGTCGTATCCCAGGCGGTGAACACGACCCCGAGGGCCAGGTTCGAGGCGTCCAGCGCCGAGGAGCTCAGCATCACGTCGATCAACCGGCCGTCACGGCGACGCCATCTCGTCTCGATCGAACCGACGCCCGTTTCGGCGATCATCCGGTACTTGCTGCGCCCTACTCGTTCGAACTCCTCGTCGGTCTCGTACAGGATGCGCGAACTCTGGCCGACGAGCTCGTCCGTGCCGTAGCCCGTCATGTGGGTCGTGTACTCGTTGACCCACTGGAAGACGCGGTCCGAGACGATTCCGATGCTGGCGGGCGCCGCGCGCAGTACACCCCGAAGCGTCGATTCGCTCTGCTTGAGCGAGGCCTCGGCGCGCACCCGGGCAAGGGCGGGGCCTACGAGGCTCCCGATGGTCCGCAGCGCATCGAGCACGGACGGCAGGAACCCCGCCACCCGACGCGATCCGACGTTGAGGCACGCGACCAGACGGTCCTCGTGGAGGACCGGGAACACGGCCGCGATCTTGAGGCCCTCGCGCTGACACTTCCCGTCGATGTACTCGAGGTGCTCGGTGCCGGCCCCATCGACCTCCTGACGGCGTACGTCCTCCACGGGAACGTGCGCAATGGCCTTCGCGAACTCCTCGCTGAGCCCCCGGTGGCGGACGAGCTCGAGGTCGCCCGTCGCGTCGTCCACGAGGTAGAACCCGGCGCAGTCGACGTCGCCGATGCCGACCGCGGCGTCGAGCGCGTACTGGAAGACCTGGGGGATGTCGTGCGCCGTGTTGAGCACGAGTCCGAGACGGAGTTCGAGGTGGAGGAGCTCCTCCATGCTCTTGCGCAAGGTGATGTCGGTGAGCGCGCCGACGATCGCCACGGTCTTTCCGTCGCGAAGCACGGGGGCCTCGTGCACCTCGACCCAGACGGTGCCGCCACCCTCTCGGTGCAGCTCGAGCTCGTAGGGCGCCTGAGGCTCTCCGGTGTCGATGGCGCGCTGGGTCAGCTCCAAGCCCCGTTCGTTCACGGGGTTGTCCGTGATGAGCTCCGTCCACCGGACGAGGGCCTCCTCGGGCTCCACGTTGAGGAGGTCGCGGGTTTGCGGGCTCATGTAGGTGAGCACGTGGTCCGCGGTGTGGGAGTAGAAGACGTTGGTGATGTGCTCGACCAGGTCGCGGTAGCGCTCCGCAACCTCGCGCGGCCCCTCTTCGGGGCGCAGGTCGGCCGCTCCCGTTCCCTCGCAGGCCTCGAGCTCGCGGCGCAGCCGGACCACCTCCGCCAGAAGATCCTCGCGCGACATCTCCGAGGGATCCATGCCCCACCCCTCTCGGGCCGGGGAGGAACGCGCGGCGATCCCGTGAGTCTCCATTCCGTACCCGAGTCTTCAGATCCTACCGCAGGGTCGTCGGGAGCGAACCGGTGTGCTCCCTGGCGCCGGGAACGCGGGGGGCGTACCGTGCCCGTAGAGCATTCTGTTCGGGAGAAGTCCATGAAGAAGGTCGCCGTCCTGGGGGCCGGGCTGGTGGGCGCGGCCGTTGCCAGGGACCTCGTGACCGCTTTCGACGTAACGGCGGTGGATCGGAGGGCAGACGCCCTGGAGCGGGCCTTCGCCGGGTCCCGCGTGAACGTCCTGCCCGCCGACCTCTCCGACGCCGGCGTCCTGCGGTCCCTGGTGGCCCCCTTCGATCTCGTCGTGGGCGCCCTCCCCGGCCACATGGGCTACCGGGCCCTGGAAGCCGTCCTCGAGGCGGGGAAGGACGTCGTGGACATCGCCTTCTTCCCGGAGGACCCCTTCGGACTCGACGAGCAGGCCCGCCAGCAGGGCGTGACCGCGGTCGTCGACTTCGGTGTCGCGCCGGGCATGAGCCACGTCCTGCTCGGCCACCACGTCGCCACGATGGACGCGGTGCACCGGTTCGAGTGCCTGGTCGGCGGGCTCCCCGTCGAGCGTCGCTGGCCGTTCGAGTACAAGGCTCCGTTCTCGCCCGCGGACGTGCTGGAGGAGTACACCCGTCCCGCACGCTACGTGGAGCACGGCGTGCTGGTCGAGCGCCCGGCGCTCACGGATCCCGAGCGGGTCGAGGTGGACGGCGTCGGCACCTTGGAGTCCCTCAACACGGACGGGCTCCGGACCCTGCTTCGGACGATGCAGGTACCGAACATGAAGGAGAAGACCCTCCGCTATCCCGGCCACGGTCGGCTGATGGAGGCCTTCAGGGAGGGCGGTTTCTTCTCGACCGTGCCGCTGGAGATCGACGGGGCATCCATCCGCCCGCTGGACGTCACCTCGGCGATCCTCTTCGGGCAGTGGGCCCTGCGCGAGGGTGAGCCGGAGTTCACCTACATGCGGGTGACCGTCGAGGGCACGACGGACGGCAGGGACGAGCGCGTCGTCTGGGACCTCCTGGACCGCGGCGATCCCGGGACCGGGGAAACCTCCATGGCCCGCACGACGGGCTACGCCTGCACCGCGTGTGTGCACCTCGTGGCCAGCGGCAGGTACTCGAAGCCCGGGATCTCCCCCCCGGAACACGTCGCCGCGGACCCCGAGGCATTCGCCTTCCTCCTCGAGTACCAACGCGAGCGCGGCGTGATCTACAGGCGGAGAACCGGCTAGCCACCGACCGGGGTCAGGTGAAATTCCGCGCCTTTCGGCCGACAGCGCACGGGCCGGACGCCACGAGGGTCGCAGGTGCGCCCGTCGCCGGCCCCTTCTCGGCCTCCCATCGGCACGGCCCCCCCCCCGAGTCCTCTCGGGAAAACCGCAAGGGGTCCGCGGGAACGGCAACCGTTGCTGACTTTCCCACAACCGCTCCGTAGTCTGTGGGTCGAAGCAGGAGGTGAACCGGTGAAGCGTCTACACATGGGGCTCGGATGGTCCCTCGTCTGCGCGCTGCTGATCTGTGGCGCGTGCGGCGGCGGCAGCAGCGGCAGCGACGGCGGCGGCGGCGCCGACTGTCCGGATCCCGCGTTCGACAACCTCAGCGGGTTCTGGCTCGTCCAGGAGACGACCCAGTCCCAGAGCTGCGGAAGCGAGCTGAACCAGTTCACGACCAGCATCACGCAGACGGGCTCCACCCTCATCTTCCTGGGCCGGACCACCTTCACCGCCTCGATGTGCGGGTCGCGTGCGACGAACGACCACCCGGTCAGCGTCCCCATCGTCGGAGGCAGTCCCGTCCCCGGCATCCGGACCTACAGCTCGATCGTCCTCAGCTTCCCGAGCTCTTCGAGTTTCAACGGGACGGGCACGTGGACGCAGACCGCCGGCTCCACCAGCTGTTCGGGCACGTCCACGTTCACCGGGACGCGCTAGGCACGGTCCGTGCGGGCTGGCGCGCGCCCCGGCGTGCCCGGCGTGCCCGTCGCGCTCTGGACGCTCGCCCTCTTCCTGGTCTGGAGCAACTCGTTCCTGGCCATCGGCTACCTGCTCGGCGGCGAGCAGGCTGCGGCGCAGTTCGACTGGCTGAGCCTGACCGTCGCGCGGTTCGTACCGGTCGGGCTCCTGTGCCTGGTGATCTGCCTCCTCGCGTGGCCTCGGGAGTCCGTGCGCCTCGCGCGCACTCGATGGCGGAGGCTGCTCCTCTGCGGAGCGTTCACCGTCCCCACGTACTCGTTCGCGCTCTACTACGGGCAGCAGCACGGCATCCCCGCCCCCATCGCGTCCCTCGAGACCGCGCTCGCACCCCTGTTCCTGATGGTGCTGAGCGCCCTCTTCCTGGGCGAACGGCTCTCGAAGCGCAAGATCGCGGGATTCGTCGTCGCCCTGGTCGGCCTCGGCCTGATCGCAAGGGCGAAGGACGTGGGAAACGGCGGATCCTACGCGGCGCTGGTCGCCCTCACCGCGGTCGCGCCGCTCAGCTGGGCCGTCTACTCCGCGGTGACCAAGCCCATTGCCCACGAGGTTCCACCCGTGCTCTGGGCCTACCTCTCGCTGGTCTTCGGGGGCCTGCCCCTCCTGCTCCTGCTGCCCTTCACCGGCGGCGCCGAGCTGTTCGCCCTCGACCCGCCCGGGTGGGTCGCCCTCCTCTACCTCGTGATTCCGTGCACGGTGTTCGGCAACGCCGCGTGGGGGTGGCTGGTGAAGCACCTCCCGGCGTCGAGCGTCGGCTTCACGATCTTCCTGAATCCTCCGCTCACGACGGTCTCGAAGGCGATCCTCTCCGTGGCGCTACCGGCCGTCTTCGTGTTCCGGATCGTGCCGCTGGAGTGGATCGGCGGCGCGGTCGTCCTGCTGGGCATGGGCGTCGCCCTCTGGCCCTCGTACGGTGCCAGGCACCATGCAAGGGACAAGCAGACGCCCGCGCCGCCGCGGTCGGCTACCTCGCGACCCGAACGCATGCGGAGCGACGCGGGCGCACCCCACTGACCCTCGGGGCTACTCCGCGCTCTCGATGCGTTGGATGAGCTGCCGAATGCCTCGGTGGGAGTCGGTGTCGTAGCCCTCGACGAGCTTTTCGAGCGCCGGCAGGGCGGGTTCCCCGATGCCCTCGAGGGCCTCGAGCACGGCCGCCTCCTCGTCGCTCCACTGGTCCTCCCGCTCGAAGAAGGCGAGCAGGTCGGGGAGCACCCGCTCCACCAGCGCCTCGGGGCACGTCTTCGCAAAGGGCACCAGCGCGCGGGCCGCGGCGGCGCGCACGGTCCGGTCCTCGTCCTTCAGGCGCGCCGCGATCGGCATCAGCAGGAACCCGCCGTCGGCCTCCACCTCACGCAGGCCCTCGAGGGCCGCTCGTCGCGACTGCGGCTTCGGATTCTCCAGGCCGCGGAGCAGCGCGGGGATGGCCGGCTTGCCGATCCGGGCACAGACCTCGGCGAGCTCGCCGGCCCACATGCGCGCCATCGCGTCGGCGAGCGCCGGGACGGCGGCCGGACCCAGCGCGACCAGCCGGTCGTCCATGTCCTCGAAGAGGACGATCGTCCGGCTGGTGAGGCCCTCGACGAGGGCCGGCGCGAGCTCGGCACCCCGTTCGCCCACTTCGAACAGGGCCCGCGCGGCCGCCACGCGCACGCCCACGACCTCGTCCGCCAGGCGCCCCCGAAGCGCGGAGAGCGCCGGCTTCGCCGGCGCGCCCAGGGAGCGTAGCCCCTCGGCCGCCTCGTAGCGGACGGCGGACGACTCGTCCTCGAGCGCCTCGATGAGCGCGGGGAGTCGCCCCTCGACGGAGCGGTCCGTGCCACCGAGCGCCCGCACCGCAATCGTGCGTACCCGGAAGGACTCGTGGCGCGCGGCCTCGCTCAACTGCCCAACGGCAGCGTCCCCGAATCTCCTGAGGGCATCCGCCGCTGCCAGCCGCACGTCGCCATCCTGGAGGAGGCGCGCAATCGCCGGAATCGCCTTCTCGGCGGTCCGCCCGAGGAAGGGGAGCGCCCGGATGACGTCGCGACGGACCGCGGCATCGTCCGCGAGCAGCCCCGTGAGCCGATCGACGGTCCGGGCCGCCGCGGGCCCGAGCGCGGCGAGGGCCTGGATCACCGCACGCCGGACGTGAACGGACTCGTCCGAGAGCGCGTCCTCCAACGCGGGCAGGAGTGACGCAGCCCTCGGACCGAAGACACCGATCGCCCGCGCGGCCTCGAGCCTGAGCGTCTCCGTGCCGGTGCGAAGCCTCTCGGCCAGCCTCTCGAGCGTGGCGGGACTCGGCCGGGGCTCCTCCTGGACGGAGCGGCCGAGGGCCTGACGCGCGGTTGCGGCTACCGCGATGTCGTCGCTCGCGGCGAGGTCGATCAGGAGCGGCACCGCGTCGGGGCCCATCCGTCCCAGCGTGCGGACGGCCTCCACGCGCACCGCCCCGGAACGTGAAGCGAGCAGCTTCCTCACGGCGGGCAGCGCGGCGACGGCCGACTCGCCGATCCCGCCCAGCGCGCGCAGGAGCTCGAGCTGCAGCTCGGGATGCGCGTCGGCGAGGCTCTCGACGAGCACGGGAACGGCCGGCGCGCCCGACGCCCCCATCCGGCCCAACGTCCGGGCACACCACACGCGCGTGTGACCGCTCCACGACATGAGGCCCCGCGTGAGCGCCGGCACCGCGGGCGCGCCGATCCCAGCCAGAGTCCCGGAGAGCCTCGCACGGCGGGAGTCGTCGGGCGGATCCAGGTTGCTGATGAGCGCGGGGACGGCTTCGACGGCCCGCTCCCCCAGGGCGGAGAGCGCGCGCAGCGCCTCCTGGAACTCGCCGGCCGTTCCGTTTCGCACGCGATCGACGAGGTCGTCCAGCGACGGCGTGGCCGGCACGTCTTCCTCCGCGCGGCCGGCCGCCGGGAGGACGAGGAGGAAGGCGCAGGCGAGCAGGGCGAAGAGGATGTGGCGGTGCACGATCAGGTCCTCCCGAGAGCGTGGCTCAGCACGTCGCGCTCGACCCGCAGCCGAGGCAGGCGGTCGCGTGGACATCGGGGATCCGGCGGAACCACCTCTGCCCCGTGGGCTGAAACCGGGTCGGATAGAGTCCCCGGACCGTCCCGTTGACGAGGTCGTCACCGCCGCAGGTGCGACAGACGGGCTGGGACTGGGCGCCTGAGGGGTTCATCGAAACCTCCATGGTCGCCCACGGTATCAGCCCACGCCCGT
>JAUXCH010000080.1 GCA_030618975.1 Planctomycetia bacterium | reverse complement strand
GGCCGACCGCGCACGAGCCCCTGCATGCCCCAGAGGAGCGTGAATCGGTGGTTGCTCTGCGACGGCGTGACGGGCCTGCTGTCGTCGACGTACTTCTCGATCCGGCCGGTCGCGTGCCCCGGCCCCTCCTTGAACACCTGCAGCTGGATGGGGTTCTCGAAGTCGAAGTGGATCCAGGTCATCTCGCCGTCGAGACCGATCTTCGTGCCGGGGAAGCTCTCCAGCAGGCGGTGGTTGGCGATCTCCTTGTCGACCTGCTCCTTGTAGGCCACGATCTCGGGCTCGAACTTCTCGAAGTAGTCCGTAAAACGGAACGGATTGAGCGGCGTCAGCAGACGACTCAGGTGCCAGTGTGCGAGCGAGAACTCCTTGAACTTGTTGAACAGATCCTGCGCCTGGCTGAAGTGCGCCTGCGCGGCGTCCTCGCGGCTGCGCTGCTCGCGGGACGTCCTGGCCGACCAGGTGACCGTCGACTCGGAGAGCGCGCCGGTGTAGTTCGCGTCGCCGAAGGCGTCGACGATCTGCCGCAGACACACGACGAGCGGCCGCAGGTCCTCCGGGTCCTCCTCCGGAAGGGCCGCGAGCCCCGCCACGGCGCGAACCAGCGGCGGAGGATCGGCCAACGTCCGCGCCCACTTCAGGAGGGTCTCGGGATGGACCTCGGCGATGCGGCGATGACGGCCGGGACGGCCGCTCGTCGTGGCGACCAGGACGGTGCCCGCCGCCTTGTCGTAGTCCTTGACGATCCAGCGCGCATCCTCGGTGCCGTCCCGCAGGCGGACGTGTTCGACCTTCAAGCCCTGGACCAGGCCGTCGAAGGCGGCCGAGAGAAGCGTCTCGTAGGCGTCGGCGAGGCGATCGAGCGCGCGGACCTCGGCGCGGAAGGGCCAGGTGGCCTCCCGCTGGTCGAGCGTGCGCCGAACGCGCTCGCGGATCCCGTCCGGGTTGCCTTCGCGAAGCATCTGCAGGGCGTACTGCTCGATCGCGATCAGGTCGGCGACTGCGCTCTGCCGCCGCAGCTCGGCCTCCCGGTCGATCATCGAACGTAGCTCGAGCGCGTCGGCCCGCACCTTCGCCTGGCCCGCGAGATCCGCCGCGCGGGCGAGTCGATGGAGGCGCTGCGTCGCGGCTTCCGTCCGGCCGTCGACGTGGAGGTCACGCGCCTCCTGCATGACGTCCCGTCCCCGCTCGGCGATGAGGGCCTCGACGGCCTCCTCGAACCTCCCGAGCCGCAGCTCGACCTTCGGCCGGACGATGTCCCAGCGCAGCCAGTCCTCCACCTCGAGGCGTTGCCAATCCTCCCTCGCGATCGCCAGGACCTGGGTCTGCCAGTGCCAGAACTCCTTCGCGATCGCGGAGAAGCGCAGGTCGGCGAGATCGGCCGCCAACGCCTCCCTGGAAAACCGGCTCTCGGCCTCGTGGAGCGCGGCGTCGATGCCCTCCAGGGTCTTGACGGTCTCGGTGGCCTCGGTCGCGGCCGCCCGGAGCCGCGGCGTCTCGTAGAGGCCCTGGCCGAGAGCCTCCTCGTACTCGATCTGCCGTCGAATCAAGTCCTCGAGGGTCGGTGTCGAGGCCCTCAGGACCTTGTTGCGCAGGTCCTCGTAGCGGCCGGCCGAGTGCTCCACGACGACGGCCCGCAGTCCGTGCGCCGTCCTGCCCACGGGATCGTCCGCGCCCGAAGCGGTTTTCAGGAACTCGTCGAGCCGCGTGATGGCCAGGTCGTCGCGCCCGGCATCCAGGAACTCCTTCACGCGCTTCTCGATCCTGGCGTAGGACTCGTACCGGCGGGCGCAAGCGTCGAGGCGCCAGAGGTGGCTCCCGAGCTCCTCGAACCCGTCGGGCGCCAGGTCGGCCCATTGCTCGTACGCGCTCTTCACCTCGAGGAGCTTCTCGCGGACCATGAGCTCGCTGTCGGAGGACTCCACCTCGGTCAGCAGGAGGGTCTGCCGGATCTCCTCGGCACCCTGAGCACGTGCCTCCCGTGTTCGAATGCGGTCGACCGCGACCCACGCTCCCGTGCCCAGCAAGACGAGTCCCACGACGACGGCCACGCCGGTCTTCGTCCACTTCCGGATGCGCTTCCGGAGCAGGAACGCCTCCCAGTTGCCCGTGAAGCCGTCCGGGATGATCGACCGCCCCGCCAGGATCTCGTCGATGTCGTGGACGACGGCCGACGGCGTGCGATAGCGGAGAGCCGGGTCCTTGAGCATCATGCGCTCGATCAGGTACCCGACCTCGGGACTCACCTTCTTGTTGAGGACGCGCGGCGGTGTGGGAGCCTCGTAGAGCACCTTCGTCAGGACCTCGGCGAGGGTGGTGCCCGTGAACGGCGGCCGCCCCGTCACCATGGCGTACAGGGTGGCGCCGAGGCTGTAGATGTCGCTTCGCGTGTCCGCCCTGCGAGGATCCTGGGCCTGCTCGGGAGAGATGAACTGCGGCGTTCCGACCGTGGCGCCGTGCTGCGTCAGGCCGAGATCGACAGGTCCCTTCGCAAGGCCGAGATCCATGAGCTTCGGCTCGTCCTTGCGCGTCAGGATGATGTTGCCGGGCTTGACGTCGCGGTGGACGACCCCCATGCGCCGCGCACGTTCCAGGGCGTCGGCGAGCCCGCGCGTGATGCGCAACGCGTCGATCTCGTGCAGCGGTCCCTGGCGGCTCACCCGCTCCTTGAGGGTCTCGCCGTCGACGTACTCCATCACGACGAAGGGGAAGCCGCGCGACTCGCCGGCATCGAAGGCACGGACGATGTTCGGGTGGTCGAGGCTCGCGAGGTGCTTCGCCTCCTCCTTCAGCCGCTCGACCTGCGTGGCGTCGCGGGCCAGGTCGCGGCGCAGGATCTTGATCGCGACCGGGCGCTGCAGACCGAGGTGCACGGCCTTGTAGACCGTGCCCATCGCCCCGCGCCCGATCTTCTCCAGGATCCGGTAGCCCTGGATCTCGTCCGTTTCGCCCTCGGGCTCGATGCGGGCGTAGACGCGTCGCGCCTGCTCCTCCGCGAGCCAGCCCCGCTTGACGAGGATGACCGCGAGGCGCTCGTCGATCTGGAGCTCTTCCAGCATGCGCTTCTGGAGCAGGAATCCCTCCTCCAGCTGCTCCTCGCCGATGTAGCCGCGGCGCTGCGCCTCCTGGGCGAACAGGAAGTCCTCGTTGCGGGGGGTCACCGGTCGACCTCCCACTTCGGATCGCGGTCGTGCGGCATCTCCTCCGGGGGGCGGCGACCGCGGTCCGCCTTCAGGTCGAGCCGGGTGAAGTACGGGAACTGCTCCTGGCACGCCTTGAGGAAGCGACGCGGGATCTCGCTCTTGTCGCGATCCCCGGGCTGTCCGGGCTTCAGGCTGTTCACGTTGAACACCACGGGGACCATGTCGTTCAGACGCACGACCGCCATGTCGCGGATGTCTTGGGCGAACAGGCCGTGGGGATCGTAGAACGAACTCTCCACCGTGGACACCCGGGCCTCGGGCAGCGTGTAGTGCCGATCCTCCGTCAGCTGCCTCCGTTCGTTGTCGAGGACGTCGGCGAGCGCTTCCCTGAACGGCCCGGGCTGCAGGCTGCGCTTCAGGCCGTCGTCGAGCGCTCCCAGGGCCTTCCCGCGCAGCTCCTCGTCCGACAGCCGACCGGACGCGAGCGCGCGCAGGAGCCCGACGGCGGCGAAGAAGCGGACGTCCCATCCGGGCTTGCCCTTCGGCCTGAGCCCCTTGTTGCTCAGGTAGCGCCGGCAGACCTCGACGCCCTCCGGAGTTCCGTTCGTCCCGAGGAGAAGGAGGAAGGCCGCCAACACCGTCGGCTTGAGATCGACGCCCTCCTGGACGCTACGGAGGACCCGGGCGGGGAACTCCGGCCGCCTGCAGAAGAGGAGGCACTGCGCGGCCGCGCGTGCCGTCGGCTTCTCGGTCGACGGCCTCTGGGCGAGCTCGAACAGTTCCTCCCACTCGGAGGGCGCCAGCCCCTGGGCCGCGAGGACGCCGCGGGCGAAGACCGCCTCCGCGCCGTCTTCGAGGTGCATCTTGACGATCACCCCGGTCTTCAGGACGCGGAGCACCCGCTCCGGCGCGTTCGTCCATCCGGGGCGATGATCGTGGAGGACCTGGAGCGCGACCGCGAGCGCGGCGGCGCGACGGATGTCCCGCTGCTCGTCGCGCAGGGCCGTCAGGAGCAGAAGCTCGTCGTCCTGCCCGGGCAGTAGCCCCACGGCCAGGAGCACCGCCTGCCGGGGAGCCACGACCGCATCGGCGACCGGTCCCTGGAGTCGAGCCTCCGGGTTCAGCAGCTCCCGAGCCGTCGGGGCGCCGGACTTCCCCAGCGCCAGGGCCACCGCCACCCGGACGCTCGGGTGAAAGTCCGCGACGTGCCGCGAGAGCGCCTTCAGGGCCTCGGCGAGGTCCTTCCTCAGTTCGTCCTCGGGGACACGGCCGAGCCGGGAGTGCATTCGCGCGGGAGACGGCGGCGCGAACCGGGGTCCTCGGAAGGTACCCAGCGACAGGGCGGCGAAGGCCCTCCGATAGGGCTCCGCGCCCTCGTCGAGCAAGGTCGTGAGGGGCTCCACCAACGGCCACAGCTCACGCGCGTTCCCGTACGTGCTGCGCAGCGCGTAGGCCGTGAGCGCCACGTTCCAGGTATGCGGCTCGTTGCGCGCCTGCCGCCCCTCCGCGCCGAGCACCTGGACGATGCGCCCGACGCTCAACACACCGTAGCGCATCACGAGCGCGGCGCGTGCGTCCTTGACGCGGTTGAGCTGGTCGAACCACGCGACGAGGCCTGCAATCTCCTCCGCGGTCTCGGGATCCGGCGTGTCGAAGAAGACCCAGGGAGGCGCGGGCTCGAGATCGCGGTCGTCTGCGTGCGAGGCGGCGGGCGCCAGGAGGGTCGCGAGGCAGAGGACGAGCACGCGTCGGATCACTCGGCCTCCCTCTCCTCCGCTGCGGGCGTGTGCGTGAACCCCGCGCCGACGTACTTCCGCCAGACACGGTCCAGGTCACGCCAGCCCCAGCCGTAGACCTTGCGCAGCGCGTCCTCCATCGTGTTCGCGCGGTCCTTGTCCGCCTCGAGGAACCGCATGAACTGCTTGCGGTCCAGGCGGATCAGGCACTCGACGATGCTCCAGGACTTCACGAGCTCGATGTAGTGCATCTGGTCCTTGGACATCTTCGCGATGCGCTTCATGGGCGGGTCCTTGCCCCCCGCCACGAGGGACCTCAACGCCTCCCGCCACTTGTCGCTGTCGGCCCAGACGGGGCGCCCGGCGTCGGCGGCGGCCCCCGTCCCTCCGCGGGACAGGGAGAAGGTGTCGGAATAGCCCAGCGCTTCCATCTCCAGGTAGTAGGCGAAGCCTTCGAGAAGCCACTGCCTGGGGAAGCGGTAGTTGAACCGGTACCGCGTGAGGAGGATCAACCCCATGTTGTGCACGGTGTTGCTGATGAAGGTCCGCGGCGTGTTCGGGAACTTGTACACCCCCACGACGCCGACCGGGTCGACCCACCAGAACGAGTGCTGCCGCCGGGTGCGGGAAAGCCAGCCCTTGGTGAGCTCGCCGCACCTCTCCTTGCCGTCGAACCACTTGGCGAATCTCGCATAGGCGGGGAGCTTGTTGAAGAGGTGCAGACGGATGCGGCCCTGGACACCTCGTGGGTAGGTCTGGTCGTCCGGCTCCAGGGTCTGGAAGAACACCTGGAACGCCGCCTCGGCGCCCTCGAGGACGCGCTTGGCATGCTCGGGCTTCACGTCGTACAGGGCGTCCACGTTGGCGCTCCACTCGTAGGTGGTCCGAACGCGCGATGCCGTCAGCTCCTCCTGCCAGTCCTTCCCTTCCTTCTCGCCGACGCGTACCCACTTGCCGCGGATCAACTCCTCGCCGCGGCGCCGGTGGTACTCCTCCTCCGTGACCCAGTTGTCGCCGTCCTTGATCAGCCCCTTCTCGAGCGCTTCCTTCTCCTCGGGGGTGACCCAGCGGTCCTTGTACGGCACGAGCCCCTGGGCGCGCTTCTCGGCTTCGTGCATCTCGATGAGGTGCCGCGCCTTCTCCTCCGGCGTCATCCACGTGCCGTCCACCTTCTCGTGGCCGAGGAGCTTGTGCGCCCTTCCGTTCTTGGGGTTGAGTTCGAGGATGCGTTCGAGGATGAAGACCAGCTCCTCCGTGAACCCCTTCTGCTTCGCCCACTTGTGGAGGTCCAAGAGCTTCTTCGTGTCGTCCTTCGCGAGGTCGGCCCGGTACGCGAGCTGCTCGCGAAGCGGCGGGGTCTTGTCGTCGACGGCCTTCACCTGGTCGCGGGGAATCATGACGCGGTCGCCGAAGGTCGTCACGATCACGACCTTCTCGTCGTTGTCGATGATGATCTTGCCCTCGTGGATCGTCCCGTCCACCGTCTCGACGGTGTGGGCGCGGGCCACGGGGGCCGCCAGCAGCACGGACAAGAGAAGCACGGGCAGGGCGAGGAACGTACGCATACCGTGTTGAGTATATAGTCACCGCCTGCCGGAAGCAGCCATGTCCTGGGCTACTCCCTAGGGCCCGTGCGGAAGGACCAGTCGGCGTTGTCCGGGAGCCCGGTGACCTGGACGTGGTAGACCGTGTCCGGGGCGAGCGGAGCCTTCGGGATCAGCCCGAACGCCCCACGCGGCGCGAGCTCTACGTTCAGCGGTCGGCTCGGCGAGGTGAAGTGGCAGGGGACCTCGTTACCCGGAGACACGCTGCCGCGGTAGAGGCGCAGGGTCACCTGGGACTCGACACTCTCGTGCTCGAAGAGCTGGAGGCTGACCGGGTACCCCCACGTCGATTGGTCCTCCCCGGGCACGGGGTTCGGGATCTCCGGCGAGAACCGCAGCGGCACGTCTCGTGCCCCCTTGGCGGGCCAGCGGGCCTTGCAGATGAACGTAGGCACCCGGACCATGGAGCTGCTGTCCAGCACGGCGATGCCGCCCTCGAATCCCCACCCGATGCGCAGCAGTCCCGAGGTGAGCAGGGGCAGGCGGTGGAAGTACGTCGACAGCCAGCTATCCACCGCATCCGCCGGACGGGAGTGGCCATGGTGGATCACGCTGTTCAGGCCGGCGCTGCTCCCTTCTACCGTGAAGCCCTCCTGGTCCGGATACTCCTCGTGGACGTCCGGCCAGACGTTGTGGACCTCGGGATGGAGGACCAGGTAGCGCGCGTGGAGCCGACAGCCCTGCGAGAGATCTGGGTCGAGCTCCACGGGATCGCGCACGGCACCGAACGCCGCTCGGCGGGCCTCGTTGAGGCGGGTGAGCGCCTCGTGCGCGCCCGGCGCGACGGCTTCGCCCGGATCGGAAGCCTCGAGTCGCTGCACCAGACCCCCTCCGGCCGCCGGGAGCAGCCACTCCTTCCAGCGCTTCTCGAAGGATGCCATGGGCCCACCCACAGTAGCCTCGAAGCCTCGGATCGCGTCCGCGTCCGCCAGGCGCGTCGCGGGCGGCGTCTCGTGCCACGTCCGGGCGAACTCGCCGGTCTCCTGCAGGTACTCGACGACGAAGGTGGCCTTGAGGAGCCGCTCTTCCCGGATCTTGCCGATCCCGTCGTCCACGCAGTTTGCGAAGGAGGGGTCTTCGCCTCGGGCCGCGAGGTAGCGGAGGTAGGCGCGCCGCCCCGCGAGGCCGCAGCGGGAGAGCCGGAGCAAGGTCTTCCTCGTGCGCCGGTCGATCCCGGTCGAGGTCCGAGTCTCCTTCGTGGATCGTTCGGACGGGTCCACCCAGGCCACGCCGTGGAACGGTAGTCCGAGGAAGCGCAGGCAGACCCAGTTGATGTGGCCGGCGTCCAGCGCGGCCTGCTGGTACGCGTCCGGGAAGAACTGGAAGAAGAGTTCCTCCTGGAGGCTTGCCTCCGTGCTGGCGCATGCGGTCCTGTGGCCTCGCGGATCGGCGAAGCTGCACACCAGCTTGATGGTCCGCATGGGCGCGTACGTCACGCCCCCGTGCTCGAAGCAGTCCTCCACGGCGCGGTGGTAGTCCGCGCGCGATCCCAGGGCGAGCACGGTCTCCTGCACGCCGGACTGCGGCAGCGCGAATGCCTCCCCGCGCAGGTAGCGGGACAGCGCCAGCGCGCGAAGGGTCTGGCGGAGGATGCGTGTGAGCTTCTCCTCCGACAGCAGGACGCTGTGCAGCTCGGTTCCGGTCGTGGGACAACGCACACGCACGCCATCGCGACCGTAGAGACCCTGGAGGATGGTGTGCCGGCTCACGCTCGTCTCGACGGGCACCTCGATGTGGTACGCCTTGCGCACGGCCTCGGCGATCTGGACGCGCCGCGCGGTCACGCGCGCCGCCTCTGCGGTGGACCAGCCGTGCTCCGTCTTCGCGTGTCCCAGCACGCGGTGCGCGCCATCGCATTGGTCGTCCAGGCCGACGAGGACCTGGGCACGCCGGCGCTGCTCGTCCTCCGCGCCTTCGTGCAGGAGGACATCCAGCTCGGCAACGGCCTGCCGGAGGAACTGCGCTGCCTTGGGCACCTCCGCCGCGGGAGACCGGCCCGGTCGTACGGCGCGGCGCGCCCGCGAGAGCGCCTTGGCGACCTCCTTGTGCTCCATGCCGAGCTGGACCATCGATTCCGCAATCTCTTCCAGGTCCGGGCCGTGTCCTGCGCGCCCGAGCTCGTAGCCGGCCTTCTGGAGAAGCTTGATCGCCGACCGGGGCACGGCGGGGGACTCCTCGCCATGAGCCGGTCCCGCCAGCAACGAGGTCAAGAGGACCGGACCGAGAGCGGTCCACCGCAGTGCACGTCTGCACTCCATCATCTCACTCCTCCCGCTGGCCGTGCGCGCAGCCCGGGCCCGATACGCCAAGAAGTAGCGCTGTCGTCTTACTCGTGTCTGACTTGCAGGGGGTCCTTTCGACGCAGGGCCTTGACCGCCTCGACGAACATCAGCGCCTCGAGCAGCAGAAAGAAGGCCCCGAAGGCGACCACCAGCCAGTTGCCCTCCCCGACCCGCTTCGAAAGCTCCATGACGCCGGCCGTGGTGGTCATCACCACGAGGAAGACCATCGGGAGCAGGGTGGGCCACACTGGCCGCCCGGTCTTCTTGAGGTGCACCGTGATGAGCATCAACGTGAGGGCGCCGATCAGCTGGTTCGTGGTGCCGAACAGGGGCCACAAGATGTAGCCGCCGCTTCCGGGCCCCTTTCCGGGGGCCTGCGTGAAGATCGCCAGCAGGCCGGCGGGAACGACCGCGACGGCCGCCGCGACGTACCGGTTGCCCAGGGCCCGGAGATCGAACGTCCGGCCGAGCTCGGCCAGGCAGAAGCGTTGGATGCGCGCCGCGGTATCGAGGGTCGTCGCCGCGAACGAGATCACGATCACCGCGACGACGGTTCCCGCGAGCTGCACGTTGCCTCCGAGCAGCGGTCCCAGAAAGGAGGAGGCCCCGGTCACGAAGTTGCCGAGACTGTCCCCGACCACCTCGGTCCAGGGGCGGTCGTACGCCTGGTGCCACTGCTCGGCAGAGCCCAGTCCGGCCGTCACGGCGATGACGGCGATCATCGCGAGCGTGCCCTCGCCCAGCATGCCTCCGTAGCCGATCGTTCGCGCGTCGCGCATGCGGTCGAGCTGCTTGGACGTCGTGCCGCTCGAGACCAGGCCGTGGAACCCGCTGATCGCGCCGCAGGCGACGGTGATGAAGAGGAAGGGGATGATCGGCACGGCAGACGCGTCGATGGCGGTGTTGAACGCGGGAGCCGTGACCACGGGCTGGAGGATGGCGATCCCGAGGATGAGACCGGCCAGGCCGATGAAGAGCTGGTGGCTGTTGATGAAGTCGCGCGGCTGCAGCAGGGTCCACACCGGTAGGACGGAGGCGACGTAGGCGTAGACGAGCAGGAAGACGATCCACGTGACTTCGGGCTTGCCGTAGAGACAGAGCCACTCGGGCAGTTGCCCCCACTCCGGGTAGGGGGCGCAGAGGAACACCACGACGTACAGCAGCGTCACGGCGATCAGCGACGGAACGAGCAGCTTGGCCTTCCGGCGGTAGATCCACCAACCGATCAGGACGGCCACCAGGATCTCGAAGTTCACCGGGATGACGGCGGCGGAGTACCGCTCGTGGGAGAAGAGCTTCGCGATGATGAACGCGAAGACGGCGATGATGATCCAGGTCAGCAGAATGAGGACGAGGAGGAAGAAGACCCTGGCCCTGGACCCCAGGATCTGACCCGCGAGGTCTCCGATCGTGCTCCCGCCGCGCTTCGCGGAGAGCGACAGGGCCCCGAAGTCGTGAACGGCCCCGATGAGCATCGTGCCGAACACGACCCAGAGGAGGGCCGGCACCCAGCCCCAGATCACCGCGATGGCGGGCCCCACGATGGGGGCTGCCCCCGCGATCGAGCAGAAGTGGTGCCCGAACAGCACGTGCTTGTTGCAGACCACGTAGTCGACGCCGTCGCTCAGGGTGTGGGCCGGCGTCGGCTCGTCGGTGTCCATGTCGTAGACCCGACGTTCGAGCCACCGCGCGTAGAAGCGCTGCGCGAGATAGAACGCGCCGAGCGAGAGGATCACGAGAACGAACGCGTTCATGAGGGCGGAGTGTAGCAGCGCTACCGTGCCGCAGGCACGGCCTCCAACCGCACGCCGGTCGAACCGGCCGGCACGGACCGCAGGGGTGCCACACCCATGTGCTCGGGGAGGCTGAGGTCGTAGCCGCCCGGGGGCAGCCCCGGCACGCGGAAGCTCCCGTCGGACGCCACCGGAACGCCTCGCCAGACCCGCACCTGTCGGTCCCACACCTGCAGCCACAGACCCCTGCCGGCGTGAGACGGGACGGGTAGCCACCCTTCGATCGCGAGGCCGGGTCGCAGCTCCAGCTCGTACTCTCCGCCCTCCTGCGCGTCGACGTGGCGCAACGCGTAGCGCTCGTCACGCCGGCTCCACGCATACAACACGATCCGCACCGGCGGGACGTCCGGGAGCACGAAGCGCCCGTCCTCCCCCACCAACCGGACGGAGCCGCTCCGCGCACCGCGATCCGACGTCGGCAGGGACCACCCCACCTCGAAGCCCTCGACACCACCCCCTCGCAGGTGGCCCCGGATCGTCGTGCCGGCGAGACACACGAGTCGCACGGGGCCCGCCGGCGCGGTGACCTCGACCGTAGAAGAGCGCACCAACCCCGCTCTTCGCGGTTCGGCGAACACGTGGTGGACGCCCGGCGCGACTCCGAAGCGGAAGCGCCCTCTGTCCGCGGTCCGTCGTCTCGCGTCCTCCGGGTCGTCTCCGGCGCTCCACAGGACGACCCTCGCACCCTCGATCGCCTGCCCCTCACCGTCCACGACCGTCCCCTCGAGCCAGACTCCCGGATCGACCTCGAGGAGCGGCGCCGAGCGACCGGTCTCCACGTCCCGGACGATCGTCGG
>JAUXCH010000593.1 GCA_030618975.1 Planctomycetia bacterium | reverse complement strand
GTTGTGGGAGAGCAAGCGGTCCTTCACGAAGAGGGTGGTCACCGGCGCGTGGCTGCGGCTCGTGAACAGGATGTCGCATCCGAGGCACAGTCCGGCGATCACGTTCAGATCGACTTCCGCCCGCTCGAGCACGCGGGCCTGGGCGACCGGGTTGCACTCCGTCTCCGCGGCCTCCGCGTCGGACGGGCCCCCGCCCCCGGCGAAGACGCGGCAGCAGACGGGCACGACGTCGAAGAAGCGCCCGAGCACCCGGACGAGCGTGTCGACCTCCTGGAAGAGCTCCCAGCAGAAGGCCACGCCGATCTTCCGGTAGCCCACGTCGCGGGCGAAGTGGACGAGCTCCGCGATGCGGCACAGGTTCGGGTCGCTCTCGGCCGAGACGTCGCGCCCCGTCTCGTAGATGCGTGCCTCCTGCCCCCTCAGCCAGGGCCGGCCCGACGGGCCGACGTCCAGGTGGCAGGCCCCGCCGTGCGCGCACGAGCGCTCCGCACAGGCGACGCAGTCCACGCGAGGCAGCTCGGCGGCGCGGGGCGGCGCGGCGCAACGCGCCGCGCGACCCGGCCGGAGGCCGTGCCCGGACTCGAGCGTCCCGGCACCCAGCGCCTCGAGGACCTCCTCGACCTCCCCTGCGACGTTCTGGACCACGTCGATGCCGCTGGCCTCGAGCTCCCGAACCAGGTCGCGTCCGATCCCCCCGCAGACCAGCATGCCGGCGTCGAGCCCCAGGAGCACCTCGACGAGATCGGACTCGTCCTCGACCGGGAAGGGCACGGTCTCCTGCGTCAGGACCCGGCTCGGCTCGATCTCGGCGAGGGTCACCTCGCTCGCGAGGAGGCACCGCGGCGAGACGCGAGTGCCGAAGAGGGGGATCGCAACGCGCATGGCGAAGCGAACAGCGCAAGATCCGTACCGCCCTCTCGCCCCGCCCGCCCCTCCCGACACGGGGCGGAGCGCGCCGGCGCCGCGCGTCGCGTGTCGCACGCCACGTCGCGTGCAACGTGGACGTTGCATCACGAGCGACATCGGCGAGACGTGGTGGCGCGACCCGGAGACATCTCCCGACCCCGCGCTCGGCCAGGGGATCCCACCTGGGGCACCGGCCCGTTCCGACCTCCCACGTCGACGACGCTCGGTACGGCGCTTGCCCATGCACGGACGGCGCGCGCGCTGACCCCGCAAGGAGCGACACCGTGACCGAGATCCTCGAACGAGCCACGCCGCCGGCGACCAAGGCGCCCAAACGGAAGTATCCCTACTACGTCATCAACCCGTGCGAGACGGACCGCGTCGAGAGGTTCCTCGAGGCCTTCGCAGCGATTCTCACCTACTCGAATTACCGCCCCGTGCTCGACCAGTACTCCTCGGCGAGCGCCAAGTGCAGCCGCTGCACGGCGACGTGCCCGGTGTTCGAGGTGACGGGCGACCCCCGCGACATCCCCTGCTACCGGACGAACCTGCTGCTGAAGACCTACAAGCGGCACTTCACGATCCGCGGGTGGTTCCAGGCGAAGCTCACCGGAGAGCCCGGCCTGACGGACGCCGACATCGACGAGATGGCGGAGCTGTTCTACCGCTGCACGGCCTGCCGGCGCTGTCGGACGGAGTGCCCCCTGGGCATCGACCACGCCCTCATGACCCACCTGGGGCGGTGGATCCTCAGCGAGCTGAGGATCGTCCCCAAGGGGCTCGAGATCTCGGTCATCGAGCAGCTCCACGGAAAGTCGGGGAACACCTCCGCGATCCTCCCCCACACCCTGGTCGACACCCTCGAGTTCCTCGAGGAGGAGATCGAGGAGATGCTCGGCCTGAAGATGAAGTTCCCGGTCGACCAGATGGACCGCGAGTACGTCTTCTTCCCTGCCGTCAGCGACTTCCTGATGGAGCCGGAGACCCTCATGGGGAACCTGGCGACGATCTACGCCGCAGGCGGCAACGACGACTGGACGATCGGAACGGGCTACTTCGACGGCATCAACTACGGCCTCTTCTACAGCGACCACGTCCTCGAGCGCGTGATCCAGAAGGTCGTGGCGGAGACGACGCGGCTCCGGGGTCGGAAGATCCTCATCGGGGAGTGCGGTCACGCCTCCCGCTCGGCCCACGACTTCGTACCGGTGTTCGGCGGGGACAAGAACTACCCCGTCGTCAACATCATGGAGTACACGCACCAGATGCTCGAGGCGGGCCGGCTCGACCTCGATCCGACCGTCGTGACGGAACGGGTGACCTACCACGATCCGTGCAACATCGCCCGCTCCGGGTGGATCGTCGACCAGCCGCGGGAGATCCTCCGGGCCTTCTGCCCGAACTTCGTCGAGATGCAGCCCCACGGCACCGCCAACTACTGCTGCGGAGGCGGCGGAGGCACCGTCTCGGTCGACGAGATCCACGACTTCCGAATGGAGATCGCGGGCAAGAAGAAGGCGGATCAGATCCGCGCGACGGGCGCGAAGTACGTCGTGACGCCGTGCGCCAACTGCAAGAAGCAACTCCGCGAGCTGGTGGAGCACTACAAGCTCGACGCGGAGATCGTAGGACTCCACGACCTGATCCTCAAGGCGATCCGCATCCCCGGCATGAAGCGTATGCAGGAAGGCGGACAGGAGGGAGCGGCGTGACGAACTTCCTCGAGTTCGCGCGCGGGCCTCTCTTCCTCGCGACGTTCCTCTTCATGGTGCTCGCGCTGCTCAGGCTCGTGATCCTGAACACGCGGCAGGTGATCCAGGCGCTGGGGAAGACTCCGGCCCGCGACGTGCCCTGGCGGAAGGTCGTCACCGACTCGGCGGAGTGGGTCGTCCCCGTGCGGCACGTGATCCGGGAGGTCCCCCTCCTCTCGCTGGCGTCGATCGCCTTCCACGTCGGCGCGATCCTGACGCCGATCCTCCTCGCGGCCCACGTGGCGCTTTGGGAGCGGGGTCTCGGAATCCGGCTCCCCGCCTTCCCGGCGACCGTCTCGGACGTCCTCACGCTCGTCACGCTGGCCTCCGCCGCGATCCTGTTCGTCATCCGGCTCGTGAGGCCGGCGGCGCACATGCTCAGTCGCCCCTGGGACTACGTCCTGCTCGTCCTGGTCGCGCTCCCATTCCTCACGGGATACCTCGCGGCGCACCCTGCCGGTGCGCCGTTCGGGTACCAGACCCTGATGCTCCTCCACGTGCTCTCCGCCGAGCTTCTCTTCGTCCTCATGCCGACCACGAAGTTGGCGCACATGGTCCTGTTCCCGTTCGCCCGGCTCTCGGGCGACATCTTCTGGCGCCTCGTGCCCGGGGCGGGCGCCAAGGTCGCGCACACGCTCCGTGGCAGCGAGAAGGGAGTCGAGGCGTGAAGGCCATCCTCCACGACGTACGGCGTTGCCGCGGCTGCATGAAGTGCGTCGAAGCCTGCCGCGTCGAGCATGGATTCCAGGAACGCGATTCCACGCACGTGTGCGTGGGCGGCGACCTCTCGGCGACACGGTTCACGACCCTGGCGAAGATCGAAGGCGGCCACTTCGTCCGGCAGCACTGCGTCCACTGTCTCGAGCCGGGGTGCGTCACCGCCTGCCTCGTCGGAGCCCTCGTGAAGACGCCCGAGGGGCCGGTGATCTACGACGAGACGAAGTGCATCGGCTGCCGGTACTGCATGATCGCCTGCCCCTTCGAGGTGCCGCGCTACGAGTGGGACAGCTTGCTTCCGCTGGTCAGGAAGTGCGACCTGTGCTTCGACCGCCCCGGAGTCCCGGCCTGCGTCGAAGCGTGTCCGTACGAGGCGACGATGGTCGGGGACCGCGCGCACCTGCTCGAAGTCGCCCACCAGCGGATCCAGGATCACCCCGGCGACTACGTCCCCCACGTCTGGGGCGAGCACGAGGCGGGCGGGACCTCGGTGCTCTTCGTCTCCGACGTCTCAC
>JAUXCH010000757.1 GCA_030618975.1 Planctomycetia bacterium | reverse complement strand
GGTACACGCCCGGGCCCATGCGGCCGATGGTCCGGGGGGCCATGCGGCCGGGAACGCACGCGTGCACACCGACGCGGCGCAGGCCGTGGGCAAGATTCCGGTGAACGTGGACGACCTCGGGGTGGATCTGCTCACGGTCGCCGGCCACAAGCTCTACGCGCCCAAGGGCGTCGGCGCGCTCTACCTGCGCCGGGGTGTCGACCTGCCGTCCCTGATCCACGGCGCCTCCCACGAAGACGGACGCCGCGCGGGCACCGAGAACGTGGCGGGCATCGTGGGCCTGGGCGCGGCGTGCTCGCTCGCCGCCGCGCACCTCGACGAGGAGGCCGCCCGGCTCCGGGGTCTGCGTGAGCGGCTCTGGGCGGCATTGAAGGAGGCGCTCCCCGACACGATCCGCCACGGCGACCCGGACCACGGCCTGCCGAACACCCTGAGCGTGGCGTTCCCGGGCGTAGTCGCCCCCGACCTGCTCGCCGCGGTGGGCGACGGGATCGCGGCGTCGGCGGGCGCGGCCTGCCACGCCGAGGGCGTCACGGTCTCGTCGGTGCTGGAGGCGATGCGTGTACCTCGCGAGGCGGCACTCGGCACGGTCCGCCTGTCCCTGGGCCGTCCCACCGCGGAGGCCGAGGTCGACCGGGCGGCGACGCTCCTGACCCAGGCTGCCCGCGCCGTCCGGACCGCGTAGGATCGACGCATGAACCTGCTCCTCCTCTTCGACGTCGACGGCACCCTGCTCCTGTCCGACCGGCAGGGCGGGAAGTCCATGCAGGAGGCGGGCCGGCGCGTGGTGGGCGAGCAGTTCACGCTGAAGCACGTCCAGTTCGCCGGCCGTCTCGACCCGTTGATCTGGGCCGACGGCGCCCGGCACGCGGGCGTGGAGACCGACGGGGCGCTCCACGAGCGCTTCCGCGCCGCCTACGCCGAGGTTCTCCAGCGGCGTCTCGACGAGACCGGCGCGGCCCACACGCTGCCCGGCGTCGACACCCTGCTGGATCGCCTCGAGACCGAGGACGGGATCGTCCTCGGTCTGCTGACGGGCAACTACCCGGAGACGGGACGCATCAAGCTCCGGGCGTCCGGACTGGACCCGACGCGCTTCGTGGTCGCGGCCTGGGGCTCCGACGCCCGGACGAGGCGGGATCTGATCGACGTCGCGCGGTCGCGCTACGAGGAGCACGCGGGCGCATCCGTCGAGCCCCGTCACGTCGTGGTGATCGGCGACACGAACCACGACGTCGACTGCGCCCACCACCACGGCTGCGCCGCCATCGGCGTCGCGACGGGGCCGTCGCACGACCTCGCAGCGCTAGCCGCCCACGAGCCCGACCTGCTGCTCGAGGACCTGACGGACGTGGATCGCGTCCTGGCGTTCCTCGCCTCCGTCCGCGCCGGCTGACGGCGCTACGACTGCGCGCGCCGGAGCGCGCCTAGCTTCACGTACTTCAGGAACACGTAGTAGGCGGACATCCGCGCGACGACGAAGCCGCGGCTCCCGTCGAGGATTCCCCCGCGGAGCAGCCAGCTCTTCACGAACGCGGCCCCGGGCCGCACCAGCACGCCGAACAGGACCGAGCGGTTCGTGTCGAGCATCGCTTCGGCCGCCGCCGTGGTCCACGCGTTCATCTTGGCGACGTGGTGCCGAACGTCGCGGTAGGTGTGGTGGAGCAGCGCGCCCTCGAGCCTCTCGACGGGACCGTCCACCTCCACCCGCGCGTGCGGCTCGGCGCCCCCCCACCGTCCGCGCCGCCGGTCGAAGAGCCGCACCTTCCACCGCGAGCTGCCCATGTCGCTGCGGACGCGGCCGCCGAGGTACCGGGTCTCCCATCCGAGCTCGAAGCCGGCTGCACGAGGCTCTCCTTCGTCACCTGCCAGCACGCGCTCGATGGAGGCACGGAGCGTGGGGGTCACGCGCTCGTCGGCGTCGAGACAGAGCACCCAATCGTGGTGAGCCGCGTCCACGGCCCGCTGCTTCTGGACCGCCACGCCCGGCCAGTCTCGGACGAGCACCGTGGCGCCGCGAGCCCTTGCCGTCTCCACGGTCCCGTCCTGCGAGCCGCAGTCCACGACCACGAGCTCGTCGCAGAAGGAGACGCTGTCGAGGCAGTCCCCGATGTGGGCCTCCTCGTCGAGCGTGATGATGCAGGCCGAGATCCTACGCATGGCCCCACTGTATCCGCTTGGGGTGAAACGGGCCCCTGGGGCGAAACTGGCCGTCGCCGTCCGGCGAGGGATCCTCCGGGGGCCGGAGGGGGGGCTCGGAGGCCAGAGATGTTCGACGACTTCAGCCGCGAGGAGCTCGAGGGCATGCTCCACGACGCGGCGCTCAACTGGCTGGCGCACGACGGTCTCTGGTTCCAGGCCGTCGAGAGGAAAAACGGCATGGACACGGCCATCGAGCTCGACGCCGAGGCGTGGTCGACGTTCACCGTGATCGAGGCGAAGCGGATCATGAAGCGCCATCGAATCGAGCCGGGCGGGGGCATTCCCGCTCTCGCAAAGGCACTCAGTTGCCGGATGTACGCCCTGATCAACAGCAACGAGATCGTGGAGCAGACCGATTCCCGGCTGGTCTACCGTATGAACAACTGCCGGGTGCAGGACGCCCGGAAAAGAAAGGGGTTGCCCGACTTCCCCTGCAAACCGGTCGGCATCATCGAATACACCGGGTTCGCCAGAACCATTGACCCCAGAATCGAAACGCAGTGCCTCGCCTGCCCGCCGGACGAAGGAGAACGCGACTACGCCTGTTC
>JAUXCH010000917.1 GCA_030618975.1 Planctomycetia bacterium | reverse complement strand
TGGCGAAGAATCCGGCCTGTCAGGGCTTGCCTCGAGGTGGGGGGGTGACGTAGCCTCGCTCCTCCGGCGCCCCATTGGGAGGTGGGACGTGGGGGAGCCTGGGAGGGCATGTGTCGAGACCGCGGGTGCTCATCGTCGGCAGGAGTGGCACGACCACCACCCGACTGCGTGCCCATCTCTCCCGCCGAGGCATCCTGGTCCGGGGCGCGCCGGACTGCGGGGCGGCGATGGAGGCGCTGCGGCCCGGCGTGTTCGACGCCGTCGTGCTCGACGTGCAGGGCGCCGGGTTCGCGGCCGTGGCCTTTCGGGAGATGCTCCAGAGCGACTACCGGGGTATGCCCGTGCTGGAGCTGCCGGCCGACGATGCCGGGCCGGAGGACGTCGGGCTGCTTTCCGCAGCACTCGAGCAGGAGATCCGCGAGGCCCGGACCCGCGCCGAGAAGAGCGACTCGCCGGCCACGGAGGAAGGCGAGGACACGTTCGAGACGCCGCTGCACGGCTTCAAGTTCGAGGACCTCACGAGCCGCAGTCCGCGAATGATCGAGCTCTTCAAGATGATCCCCCGGATTGCGAAGACGGGCAGCCCTGCACTGATCGTCGGCGAGACCGGAACCGGAAAGGAACTTGTCGCAGCAGCGATCCACCGGCACTCGCCGCGGCGCGACGCTGAGTTCTTCACGCTCAACTGCGGCGCACTGACCGACACGCTGCTCGAGAGCGAGCTGTTCGGACACGAGCGCGGGGCGTTCACCGGGGCGCACCGCTCCAAGAAGGGGTACTTCGAGCTCGCGTCGGGCGGCACTCTGTTCCTCGACGAGCTCGGAACGATCAGCTCGGCGATGCAGGTGAAGCTCCTGCGCGTGCTGGAGCGCATGGAGGTGCGTCCGGTGGGGGGCGCGGATCTCGTGAAGGTCGACGTGCGGATCGTCGCCGCGACGAACGCGAGCCTGGAAGACGGCGTCGCGTCGGGCACGTTCCGCGAGGATCTCTACTACCGCCTCAACGTGGTGCAGATCCAGCTGCCGCCCCTCAGGGATCGTCCCGAGGACGTGCCCCTGCTCGGGGAGATCTTCCGGCGCAAGTTCTCCGCGGATCAGGGTCGAAGCGACATCCAGGGTTTCTCGCCCGGCGCGATCCGCCTGTTGCAGGCGTACGCCTGGCCGGGAAACGTGCGTGAGCTCGAGAACGTCGTGGAGCGCGCGGTGATCCTGAGCGCGGGCCCCTTCCTTTCGGAGGGCGACTTCCCCGAGCGGCTCCGGCGCACGCAGGCGCGGCGGACGTCGATTCCGACCTTCGACGTCGACGAGCCCCTGCCGACCGTGGTGGACCGGCTCCGGTCGACCGTGGAGAGGGAGTACCTGAGGCGGGTGCTCCGCAAGTACCGGGGCCACATGGGCAAGGTGAGCGACCACGCGGGCCTGAACCGGCGGACGCTCTACAACAAGATGCAGGTCTACGGGCTCAACCGCGACGACTTCCGCTGATCGCGGCCCCGGAGCCCCCTCGGAGCCGCCCCCAGCTCCCCGTGTCCGCCTCCTCTGCCACCTTCGTCCCGGGTGGGGCCTGCTTCACTGGACAGGGCGCTCGTCCCGTCACCCCGGTCTGTGGACGGAGGGTGGAGAGCGCGGGGAAGCGGTATCGGCACTCGGGTTCCCATTCGATGTTGAGGTGTTTCCCATGTCCCAAGTCGCCTCGTGGAAAGGGGTTACGGACTTCGTCCACGGGAAGTCCACGATTGGGGTGGGAATCCGGATGCCCGTGGCACATCGGTTCGCATTGTGGAGACGAGCCCACTGCAGTTTTTTTTGACGACGCAAGTCGTTGGGGGACAACGTCCCGCGTCGCGCGCAGATCAAGATCCCGGATTGTTCAGTTCCTTGGCCCCTCCCTTGCTCTAGTTCTCGCGTCTGCTTCGGCAGGCAACGCTCTATGAAAAGACAAGCGCTGACGATCGGACGAGGTGTCCAGTCGAGCACCGATGGACGGTGGCACCGGGTCGCGGGCCTAGGATTTCGCGACTGCATCGGCCTCGAGGGAGCTTGGATCGCAGTAGGTGT
>JAUXCH010000452.1 GCA_030618975.1 Planctomycetia bacterium | reverse complement strand
CTCACTTCAAGCGGAGGACGATCTTCTCGGTTTCGCCGGGGAGAGTCACGACCTCATCCACAACGGGACGCGGATCTTCGATGCTCACCACGTACCGGCCGGGCGGCAGTAGGTCGAAGGTAATCTCACCACGGTTGTCCGTGGAGCCCCGCCGCGAGTACAGAGGGACACGCGACATCTTGTAGATGGACACGCAACTCTCGCTTGCGGGTTCACCGCTCCGTGTCTCGACCCTGACGGTCACCGAGGCCAGACGCACGAGCACGAGATCCACGCTCTCCTTCTTCCCGCTGAAGGCCACAGTGCTGGCCTCGATCATCCCGAAGCTGTCCCCATGTCTCGACCAGAGCCAGTAGGCCGTGTCAGGCACCAGTGCATCGAAGGCGAAGCGACCATGCTCATCCGTGGTCGCCGTTGATGCACGCGCAGCCTTCCAGAGTGGGGAGTTCGACAACATGTGGGGCGTGGAACCCTCGATCCACACACTCGATGGTCCGAGCAAGCACATCGTACGCGCAGGGTGGGCCGACACGACAGCCCCTTCAACGGGACGTCCCGTCGCCTCGCGCACGACGCCCGTCAAGCCAGCGGCCCTCGGCAGCATGACCTTCACGGCGGTTACGTCCTCATCAAGGGTCACCCCCTTCCACAGGGTGGCGTAGCCCTCACACTCGACCGACAGCAACCGGCCGTCTCCGCCATCCTCCAGACGGAATCGGCCCGTCCCGTCTGTCTCGGCAACATCCCGAATTGGCCCAAGCCCCGTCACGTGGTCGTGGCCGCACAGATCGCAAAAGCCCTCCAGGGGGATGTACGTCCTGACGGTCACGGCGGACAGGGGGCGCTGGGTCTCACCGTCGAAGACCACGCCCATCACAGGGTCGGCCGGACGCAGGATGACGAGGGCCTCGCCCAGATCGAGGTAGGTGGCTACTCCTCGGCACCCCTTGGCCACGATGGCGGCTCTGCCCCTGCCCATGCGACTCGGCCCGAGCAGGAGTTCGGCGATGCCGTACTGGTTTGTGACGTGCGCTGGTCCTTGAGGTTCCCAACGCCATCCGGGCGGTAGCCACGTGTCCTCGCACGCATACAACCAGAACCTCGCTCCCGCGATCGGCTCCTTCGTCTCCGAAGAGCGGATCGTCACCCTCGTCGCCCCGTTGTCGGGCTCCTCCGCTCGCAGATGAAGGATTGGGAGGACCGACAACATCGAGGCGAGAACCGCCGTGGCCAGAATCGTCGGACGAGACATCACGCCGCCATCGTCGCGCCGAGCCCACGGCGAGGCAACTGTCCTGAAGGGGTGTCACCTACACGACACGCTTGGATTCCGACGACTCGCAGGCGGTGTTCCAGGCCGGATTGGCGCGGAGGCCGGGCGAGGGGGACAAACTCCCGCCAGCGTGGCACACCTCGCGGGCACCTACCCGCGCATGCTCTCGTCTCGGGGAACTGCTTCATCGATGAGTCGCCGCAGGATCGGGGACAGACGAAGCGTGAGCCCTCCCTGGGCGAGAATCGCAGCCCCAATTGCTACCAGAGGGACGTTGTCCGGTTCAGCCAACCAGCCGACCGCGAAGCACACAACTCCAAGAACGAGGCTGATGATGGCGGTGCGCTGGAGCCTGCATGCCCTGCTCCTCAGGTCCGCTTCACGGCTCACTGTGGATGCTTGCGCCTTCTCCTCTTGCATGCTGTGCCTCCGAGGAACATTGTTGCGCGGGGGGGGACGCTGCCGTCTACCACCTGCCCTGACTCGTTCCGGGCAGTCGTGGAGAGTGGACTGTCGAACGCGAGAGAGCCCTCTCTGGAATGTCCACGAGCCCCTGGCCGTGGGCCGCGCTGGCTGTCCTCCTCGTCACGGCCGTCGTGGTGGTCCGGCGGCTTGGGGCGCGATCGACGATGCGCTCGCACCGGTTCGACCCCGACGATGCGTGGGCGGTGTTCCAGGCGGGGTTGGCACGGAGGCGGAGCGTGTGCATCTCGGGATCCGTATCCAGCGTCGTCATCATCCCCATGTCGCCTGCGAGGATCACCGCGATTCGACCGCCATCGGCGGACGCCACCTCCACCAGGAAGTTCAGGTCCGCGTAGCGACGCTGGAGGTTGAGCAGGGCCCTGCGGAGGCCACCTCGGTCCACGACAGGGATGTCGTACTCCCGTCCATCGGGATCGTCGAAGCTGACGGTGGCAAACGTCTTGCGGAGGTACGGCGTACCTGCTCTTCACAGGTTGAGGAGACACGCATGCCACGAGATCAGCAACTCTGCCCGCGCTCTTGTCAGTCGGCCGCATCTGCTTCTTCTTGTCGAAACCCATGGCGCCCCGTTGCCCCGTGTATTCGCCATGGATGTGTTTTCGGTCGGGACAAATGAGACCAACTACGCGGGCAGCGTATCGAGGTGCATGAAGATCGTGGGCCGCTCGTCGTCTTGGTTCGAGTACATCCTGTCGTTGAAGCCGCTGATCCGGAAGCCCAGGGACAGGTAGAACTCGATGGCGCTTGCGTTGTCGGCGCGAGGTTCCACCCAGAGTGCGCGCAGGTTGCGTTCCCTCGCCCACGCCGTTGCGGCTTCGACCAGGCACCGGCCGACGCCACGGCGGCGCAGCGCCCGGTGTACGGCGAGGTCGGTGATCTCCCCGGCATCGGTGTAGTGAGGCAGCACCACCATCAGGTATCCGGCGCGCTCGCCATCGACGTCGGCCAGGAGGAAGAGGTCGGTCTTGGCCAGCGCCTTCCTGAACCCCTCCGCGGTCAGGTCGTCGTAGGACTCCTCTCCAGGCGCCGCCGCACGCCAGCGAAGGCCGAACGTCAGCTCCGGCGCCGTCCCGGATCGCTCCAGTGACAAGATCCGGCCGGTTGCGACCGTGACGTCGATCACTGCCAACATTGCCAGATCAGCATCGCTCGCGGGACGGACGGTCACACCCATGGCACGTTTGAGCATATCGCCGCAGGACGGACGCCGCGAGATCACCGGTGTCGGAACCGTCGAGAACGGCCTCGTGGAGCAGTCGGGCCGATAGGCAAGCGTCCAGGGCTACGTGCCCAGGACGGCTACCGCGCGCGACGTCGAGGCCGTCCTCCCGGACGGGACGGTCGTGGATGGCGACTCCTGGGGACGAAGCGAGGTCAAGCCCCACGAGTAGTGGCCTGCCTCGACGTGGCACGAGGTGCCCACCTCTTGGCCAGCCTCTTGGCCAAACTCGACCGCTACCCGGTGCCTTTCGGTGCCGTTCGCTGCCGACAAGGCGGCTCCCGCTCGGGAAGGGTCGCTCCCGCAGGCGCATCGAAATCCGCTCTGGAGGCGGACCGGCGGGCGAGGGAGTGGAGCCCCGGGTCAGATTCGAACTGACGACCCCGGCTTTACGAAGGGGCGTGGCCGGGAATCCAAGTTGTTGAGGGTGTGGGGTTTGTGGCGGCACAGAATCGCTCTTGGCCAGGATGTTGGCCAAACTCCCCCCCGTTCGGTGCCGGTGGATGCCGTTCGCTGCCCCCACCGATCTCGGCTCCTTGGCGGCGAGGGAAGCGTCGCGGGCCAACCTATACTCGCCTCTCGGAGAGCGACATGGACCGCGACGAAGTCATCGACAAGCTGCGCCGGAGTGAGAGCGACCTCCGTCGCCTCGGCGTGCGGTCCCTGCGTCTCTTCGGGTCCGTGGCACGTGGGGAGGCAACCGAGGATAGCGACGTCGATCTCCTCGTCGCGTTCGACGGTCCCCCCACCTTCTCGGGCTTCATGGCCCTCAAGATCTTCATCGAGGATCTCTTGAGCGTGCGTGTGGATCTCGTGACCGAGACCGGACTCCGCGAGGGCGTCCGGCCCCACGTCGAACGCGAGGCCATCCGTGTCGCGTGATCCGCGCTTCTGGTTGCAGGACATCCTGCGCAGCTGCGACCGCATCCTCCGCTACGTCGGCGATCGCACCCGTGAAGAGGCGCTCGGCGACGACCTGGTCCTCGACGGCGTCCTGATGAACTTCCACGTCATTGGCGAGGCCGTGAAGCGGGTGCCGGACGACCTCAAGGCCGCTCACGACGACGTCCCGTGGAGGCAGATCTCGGGCATGCGCGACATCGTCGTCCACCTCTGCTTCGCTCTCGACCACGAGATCATCTGGGACGCGATCCAGAACGACGTCCCAGGTTTGCGATCCAAGATCCAGGCCATCCTCGACGAGACGCACGGCGAGTGACGTCACGGTCCCGGCGGCTCCGGGCGCGATCGAGGCTGCGCTCGCGCCGATTTGACCCCGACGATGTATGGGTGGTGTTCCAGGCTGGGTTGGCGAGGAGGCCGACCGAGGGAGCGACTGTCCGTCTCTGCAAGCGCCTAGCCCCACAACCCGGCTGTCCTCCTCCCTGTGGCCCTCCCTGCGACAAACTCGCACTTGATAGACTACCGGCGTGAACCGTGTCCTGGGCATCCTCCGATCCGGCCTCGCGTGTAGTCGAGTAGGGGCGGCAGGTCGCCCTGCCGCCCCTCTCACAGAACCGGACTTGTGGGCCACACATCCGGCTCCTTGGGCGAGCATCTCATAGGTCGAAGAGCAACGCTTGACCCAAGACCTTTCGAGGAGCGGCGTTGAGCTCGTGCCATCCCGTCCAGAGCGAGTAGAGCCGCGTAGCGAACCAGATGTTCGGGTAGGCGGCCGTCAGGCCCCGGCGGTTGCTCTTGCTCCATGTGCCGCATCGCCGGAACGCCGTCGTCCCGGCTGTCCTCAGGTTCACGCCACGCGCAACGAGGTGTCGGAAGAGATGCCGTGGTCGCTTCTTCTGTTTCACCACGATGGCACGTATCCGTCGCCGGATGTGCGCATCGAAGCGTTTGAAGAGCACCG